>NZ_JBEXPT010000098.1:0-24964 GCF_040612195.1 Streptomyces sp. NPDC006450
GGGGGGACCCTGTGGGAGAGTAGGACGCCGCCGAACAATCATTGTGGGAAAGCCCCGCACCAGCCCTTACGGGTTCGGTGCGGGGCTTTTCTGCGATTACGGACCGGTGCACCGGCTCCTGTAGGGTCAGGGGGCATCGTTCGACATATCTACAGTCACAGTGGAGGCCCCCGGGTGGAGGTCCAGGAGACTCGGGTTCAGACTGACCGAATTTTCACCATTCCGAACATCCTGAGCATGGCGCGCCTCGCAGGCGTACCCCTGTTCCTGTGGCTGATCCTGGCCGAGCACGACGGCTGGGCTCTTGCCGTTCTCATGCTCAGCGGGATCAGCGACTACCTCGACGGGAAGCTGGCCCGGCGCTGGAATCAGATCAGCAGCCTCGGTCGGCTGCTGGATCCCGCCGCGGACCGGCTCTACATCCTGTCCACCCTGTTCGGTCTCACGTACCGCGAGATTCTGCCGCTGTGGCTCACCGGGGCGCTGCTCGCGCGCGAGCTGATGTTGCTGGTCATGGTCTGGATCCTGCGCCGGCACGGCTATCCGCCGCCCCAGGTCAACTTCCTCGGCAAGGCCGCGACCTTCAACCTGATGTACGCGTTCCCCTTCCTGCTGGTGAGCACCTGGTCGGGTTGGTTGGCCTGGATGGGGTCAGTTTTCGGATGGGCGTTCGCCGGATGGGGTACAACGCTCTATTGGTGGGCAGGAGTCCTTTACGTGGTGCAAGTCCGCCGGATCGTGAAGGCGGACGCCACGGCCGATTGAGCTCGCTCGGCGCCTGACTGACGCGGGGGAGTGGTCCAGTCACCGTCCGGGACGGGTGAGGTCGGCGATACGCCGTCTCTCAAGGAGGACTCTTCCGACATGAAGGCCGTCGTGATGGCCGGTGGCGAAGGCACTCGGCTTCGTCCCATGACCTCAAGCATGCCCAAGCCGCTCCTGCCGGTGGCGAACCGGCCGATCATGGAGCATGTGCTCAGGCTGCTCAAGCGGCATGGGCTCAGCGAGACCGTGGTCACCGTGCAGTTCCTGGCTTCACTCGTCAGGAACTATTTCGGTGACGGCGAGGAGCTCGGTATGGAGCTCACCTATGCCAACGAAGAGAAGCCACTCGGTACCGCAGGCAGCGTGAAGAACGCCGAGGAGGCTCTGAAGGACGACACGTTCCTCGTCATCTCCGGCGACGCGCTCACCGACTTCGACCTGACCGACCTGATCCGTTTCCACAAGGAGAAGGGCGGGCTCGTCACGGTGTGCCTGACCCGTGTGCCGAACCCGCTGGAATTCGGCATCACCATCGTGGACGAGGAAGGCAAGGTCGAGCGTTTCCTGGAGAAGCCGACCTGGGGACAGGTGTTCTCGGACACCATCAACACCGGCATCTACGTCATGGAGCCGGAGATCTTCGACTACGTCGACGCGGACGTGTCGGTGGACTGGTCCGGTGACGTCTTCCCGCAGCTGATGAAGGAAGGCCGGCCCATCTACGGCTACGTCGCCGAGGGCTACTGGGAGGACGTCGGCACGCACGAGAGCTACGTCAAGGCCCAGGCCGACGTACTCGAGGGCAAGGTCCAGGTCGACATGGACGGCTTCGAGATCTCCCCCGGCGTGTGGATCGCCGAAGGGGCCGAGGTGAGCCCGGACGCGGTGCTGCGCGGACCGCTGTACATCGGGGACTACGCCAAGGTCGAGGCCGGAGTGGAGATCCGCGAGCACACCGTCGTCGGATCCAACGTCGTCGTGAAGAGCGGCGCGTTCCTGCACAGGGCCGTCGTGCACGACAACGTGTACATCGGGCCGCACAGCAATCTCCGCGGCTGTGTCATCGGCAAGAACACCGACATCATGCGGGCCGCCCGGATCGAGGACGGGGCCGTCATCGGCGACGAGTGCCTCGTGGGCGAGGAATCGATCATCCAGGGCAACGTCCGGGTCTACCCCTTCAAGACGATCGAGGCGGGCGCCTTCGTCAACACCTCGGTCATCTGGGAGTCCCGGGGGCAGGCACATCTGTTCGGCGCGCGCGGGGTCACCGGGATCCTGAACGTGGAGATCACCCCGGAGCTGGTGGTCCGGTTGGCCGGTGCCTATGCGACGACCCTGAAGAAGGGGGCGACGGTCACCACGGCCCGCGACCACTCCCGTGGCGCGAGAGCGCTCAAGCGGGCCGTGATCTCGGCGCTCCAGGCCAGCGCCATCAACGTCCGGGACCTGGAGAACGTACCGCTGCCCGTGGCGCGGCAGCAGACCGCGCGCGGCAGCGCCGGAGGGATCGTGCTGCGGACCTCACCGGGAGTGCCGGACTCGGTCGACATCATGTTCCTCGACGAGCGCGGGGCGGACCTCTCCCTCCAGCAGCAGCGCAAGCTCGACCGGGTCTACGCGCGCCAGGAGTACCGGCGTGCGTTCCCCGGAGAGATCGGCGACCTGCAGTTCCCGGGAAGCGTCTTCGACGCCTATACCGGTTCGCTGCTGAGGCGCGTGGACACCACCGGGGTCGCTGACTCCGGGCTCAAGGTGGTCGTGGACGCCTCCAACGGCAGCGCCGGCCTGGTACTGCCCAGCCTGCTGGGCCGGCTCGGTGTGGACGCCCTCACCGTCAATCCGGGGCTCGACGAATCCCGGCCCACGGAGACGGCCGAATCCCGCAGGGCGGGACTGGTGAGGCTCGGGGAGATCGTGGCGTCCTCGCGGGCCGCCTTCGGGGTGCGCTTCGACCCGGTGGGCGAGCGGATCTCCCTGGTGGACGAGCGCGGCAGGATCATCGAGGACGACCGGGCCCTGCTGGTGCTGCTCGACCTGGTGGCCGCCGAGAAGCGCAGCGGCAAGGTGGCGCTGCCGGTGACCACGACCCGGATCGCCGAGCAGGTGGCGGCGTACCACGGGACCCAGGTGGAGTGGACGACGACCTCGCCCGACGATCTGACCCGGGTGGGCCGGGCGGAGAACACCATCTTCGGCGGTGACGGGCGGGGCGGATTCATCGTCCCCGAGTTCAGCAGCGTCTTCGACGGATCGGCTGCCTTCGTGCAGCTGATCGGGCTGGTGGCGCGGACGCAGCTCACGCTCAGCCAGATCGATGCCCGGATCCCGCGGGCGCACGTGCTCAAGCGGGACGTGCCGACCCCGTGGGCGGTGAAGGGGCTCGTCATGCGGCGGGTCGTGGAGGCGGCCGGGGACCGGCAGGTGGACACCACCGACGGGGTGCGGGTCGTGGAGGCCGACGGGCGGTGGGCCCTGGTGCTGCCGGACCCGGCCGAGGCGGTCACCCACCTGTGGGCGGAGGGACCCGACGACGCGTCCGCCCAGGCGCTGCTGGACGGCTGGGCAGCGGTCGTGGACGGCGCCGGGCACTGAGCCCGCACGGAGCCGGTTCAGGCCGCAACGCAGCGGCGTAGGGACGGACGTCCGGTGGAGCGGGCGGGGCGAAGGCCCCGTCCCGTCCACCGGACGTCCGCATTCGGTGGGAGCGGCGCCGACATGCGACGATGTGCGGCATGTCGCAGCCGTCCCACAACCGCAGTTCGGCACCTCCGGCGCGGCCGGACGCTTCCATGTCGCTGCTGACGCACGTGATGGACCACTCCCTCGACGAGGGCTACGCGGAGGCTTCGGCCCGGCGCGAGGCCGAGGGCACGTCCGGCCTGCCGCGGACCCTCAAGGCCAAACTGGGTCTCGCCGCCGGGCTCGTGCTCGCCGCCATGGTCGTCACCCTGGGCGCCGCGCAGGCGCGGGCGACCGCGCCGGTGCTGGCCAAGGAACGTCATGAGCTCATCGACCGCGTCGAGCGGGCCGACGCGCACGCGGACGGACTGGAGCGGGACATCGACGGGCTGCGGGACGCCGTCGCCGACCGGCAGCGCGAGGCGCTCAAGCAGCACGGCGGCGAACAGGGCCAGCTCGTGGCGCTGCTGTCCGGGGCCACCGAGGTGCACGGGCCCGGGATCAAGCTGACGGTGGACGACGCGAAGGGCTCGACGACCGCGGACGGCTCCGCGCCGCGCGAGAGCGCCGGATTCTCGGACACCGGGCGGCTCCGCGACCGCGATATGCAGAAGATCGTCAACGGGCTGTGGCAGTCGGGGGCGGAAGCGATCTCGATCAACGGGCAGCGGCTGACGTCCCTCTCGGCGATCCGGGCCGCGGGTGACGCGATACTGGTCGACAACAGGCCGCTGGTGCCGCCGTACGAAGTGCTGGCGATCGGCGACAAGAAGCGCCTCGGGACCGCGTTCCAGGACTCCGCGGACGGCCAGTACCTGCACGTGCTGCAGGAGAACTACGGCATCCGCTACTCCTTGTCGTCCGAGGCCGAGGTGCGCCTTCCGGCCGCGTCGAGCCTGACCGTACGAACGGCTACAGCAGCAGAGCAGCAGAAGGGTGCATCGTGATCGCGGTACTGGGCCTCGTGGTCGGAGTGGTGGTCGGACTTCTCGTCCGGCCCGAAGTGCCGGCCGTGGTGGAGCCTTATCTGCCGATCGCCGTGGTCGCGGCGCTGGACGCGGTGTTCGGAGGCCTGCGCGCGATGCTGGACGGCATCTTCGTGGACAAGGTCTTCGTGGTGTCGTTCCTGTCGAACGTGGTCGTGGCGGCGCTGATCGTCTTCCTCGGCGACAAGCTGGGGGTCGGCTCCCAGCTGTCCACGGGTGTGGTCGTCGTCTTCGGCATCCGCATCTTCTCCAACGCCGCGGCCATCCGCCGGCACGTGTTCCGGGCGTGAGGCCGATGAGTACGAACGACACCCCGCCCGAGGAGCCCGGGGCCGCGGCCCAGCGGCCGAAGGCACAGCCTCCGCTGGAGCCGCCGAGCGGGCCGGTGGGCCAGGAGCCCCGGCCCGGGCAGCAGGAGCGGGGCCGGGAGGAGACCGGACAGGCGCCGGTCGACGACGCGCCGACCGGGTACGTGCCCACCGGGCCCGCGCAGACGACGCCCGAGCAGAGCGCGCCCGAGCAGACCGGCCGGCAGCGGCTGGCGGACGGGCTGTGGCCGCCGCGGGTGAGCCGTGCCCAACTGATCGTCGCGGTGCTGCTGTTCGTCCTGGGGCTCGGTCTGGCCATCCAGGTACGGTCGAACAGCGACTCCAGCGCGCTGCGCGGGGCCCGTCAGGAGGACCTCGTACGGATCCTCGACGAGCTGGACGGGCGGACCAAGCGGCTGGAGGACGAGAAGCAGACGCTCGAAGACCAGCGGCGGGAGCTCGAGAGCAGTTCCAACCAGGCCGAGGAGGCCCGGAAGCAGACCGTGGAGAAGGAGCGCCAACTCGGGATCCTGGCCGGTACGGTGGCCGCGCAAGGGCCGGGGATCGTGCTGAAGATCACGGACCCCAAGGGCCAGGTGCAGTCGGACAAGCTGCTGGACACCCTCCAGGAGCTGCGGGCGGCCGGGGCCGAGGCGATCCAGATCAACGGGGTGCGGATCGTGGCGGACTCGTACTTCTCGGACGAGGAGGACGGGGTCGCGATCGACGGTAGGAAGGTCACACAACCCTATGAGTTCAAGGTGATCGGCAAGCCGCAGGACCTGGAGCCGGCGCTCAACATTCCCGGTGGCGTCGTCCAGTCGCTGGAGAAGGAGCAGGCGGTCGTCAGCGTCACACGTCCGGCGAAGATCGTTGTGGATGCCTTGCGGGCTGCGAAGCAGCCTGACTACGCTCGGTCGTCATCGTCGTGACGCGGGAGGTGCGCGAGACCGGCTCATGCGGGCGCATGCCTGCGGGGGGTCGACGCACCGAAGTCGCGGTGCGTGGTGGAAACTGTCTGATGGTTACGGACGTTGTAAGTATGTCCGGGTCGGCAGGTGTTGCATTCGGAGTTCGTCCTGCCCCACGGGCGGGTCTGTTTCGGTCAAGGGGAATCGCCCGTGAAGTTGTTTGAGAAGTTGTTCGGCAAGAAGAACCGCGAGGACAGTGGTGCGGCCAGGCACCGCGCGGGGCATGGCGACGTGGAAGGGCAGGGCGACCGGCCGCTCTTCCGCGACGAGGTCGCCGGGGCGGGTGACATTTCGGGCGCGCACGGCGCGTCGACTGTTGACCCTGCCGGTACCGGACGCATAGGTTTCGGTGAACCATCAACCTCAAGTACGGGTGGAGGGTTTGCCCCCGACCCGTATGCCACCAATGCCTCCGCGGGGCAGCCGCGGCGCGAGGAGCCGTCCATGTCGGCCGAGCAGATTTGCAGCAGGTGCGGGCACCGCAGCGATGCGGCGAGCCGGTTCTGCTCCAACTGCGGGGCGCCGCTGCGGGCGGGTCTGACGCCGGAGCGTGCCTCGGAGACCACGTCCACCATCTCGATCTCGGGCCTGGAGGCCTACGAGGCCGAGGTGTCGGGACAGACGCACGTGTCGTCCTCGCTGTCCCCCGAGGCCCAGGCCGCGGTGGAAGCGCTGCCCCCGGGTTCCGCCCTGCTGATCGTGCGGCGCGGCCCGAACTCCGGCAGCCGGTTCCTCCTGGACGGTGAGCTGACGACGGCCGGCCGGCACCCGCAGAGCGACATCTTCCTGGACGACGTCACCGTCTCCCGGCGCCATGTCGAGTTCCGCAGGAGTCACGACGGTTTCACCGTCTCCGACGTCGGCAGCCTCAACGGCACGTACGTGAACCGTGAACCGATCGACTCCGTCGCCCTGCACAACGGCGACGAGGTGCAGATCGGCAAGTACCGGCTGGTCTTCTACGCGAGCCTGCGGGGGCACTGACCCTTCAAGGGAAGGTCCCATGCTGCGTATCCCGGCAGGCGGTGCCGCCAAGAGCGGCACCGCCACCGCCGCCTCCTCGGGCGTGCGGCTGGTGAGCATCGGCACGGTGCTCACGATGCTGCGTGACGAGTTCCCCGAAGTCACGATCTCGAAGATCCGTTTCCTGGAGGCGGAAGGGCTCGTCGAGCCCCGGCGCACACCTTCCGGATATCGCAAGTTCAGCACCGACGACGTGGAGCGCCTCGCCCACGTCCTGCGGCTCCAGCGCGACCACTACCTTCCGTTGAAAGTCATCCGCGAGCAGCTCGACGCGCTCGCACGGGGCGAGCAGATCCGTATCCCGGCGCCCACCGCGCACGGGGAGTCCGTCGATCCCGCGAGCCCCGTCGCCCTCTACGGCGAGGTGGGCCGGGAGCGGCCGACCGCGGCCCGGGTGGGCCGGGCCGAGCTGCTCGCCGCCGCGGAGGTGGACGAGGTCCAGCTCGTGGAGTGGGAGTCCTACGGGCTCATCGCGGAGGCGCCCGGCGGCGGATTCGACGCCGAGGCCGTCACCGTGGCCCGTCTGGTGGCCGATCTCGGCCGATTCGGTCTGGAGCCGCGCCACCTGCGCGCGATGAAGGCCGCCGCCGACCGGGAGGCCGGTCTGGTGGAGCAGGTCGTCTCGCCGCTGCGCCGGCACCGCAATCCGCAGACCAGGGCCCATGCGGAGGCCACCATGAAGGAACTCGCGGGGCTTTCCGTACGGCTGCACGAGGCCCTCGTACAAACTGCTCTCGGCGTGCGGCTGCACTGATGCCACGGGGGTTTTAGGGCCGACTTCGGGCGACTTCTGAGGGGCTTGGGGGCCGGCTTGGGGGAGCCCGACTACCCAAACATGCCGGGCAGGTCCTAGGGTTGCTGTGTGAACGAGCTCGACGTTGTGGGTGTCCGGGTGGAAATGCCCTCGAACCAACCGATCGTGCTCCTGCGTGAAGTGGGAGGCGACCGGTACCTCCCCATCTGGATCGGACCAGGGGAGGCGACCGCCATTGCCTTCGCGCAGCAGGGCATGGCCCCTGCCCGGCCTCTGACACACGACCTTTTCAAGGACGTGCTGGAAGCGATCGGCGAGGAGCTCACCGAAGTCCGGATCACGGATCTGCGGGAGGGCGTTTTCTATGCGGAGCTCGTCTTCGCCAGCGGAGTCGAGGTGAGCGCGCGGCCCTCCGACGCCATAGCGCTCGCCCTGCGGACCGGGACGCCGATCTACGGCAGCGACGGCGTGCTCGACGACGCCGGAATCGCGATCCCGGACGAGCAGGAGGACGAGGTGGAGAAGTTCCGCGAGTTCCTCGACCAGATCTCGCCAGAGGACTTCGGTACCGGCCCGCAGTGAGGCGCGGGTCGCGCCGTCCTCCCGGATATTTCAGCCCATTCGAGTAGCCTTTCCCCGCAATGGGGTACGGGAAACCACTCTCAGGGTGATTATCACTCGGCGTGCCGAGTGTGGCGATCGTTGACGCACCCCTGGTGACTGCCTACCTTCGAGATGGCAGGTCAAGGACGGAGGGTCGGCGTGAGAGTCACGGGCGACGGTATGACCGGGGGCATCCCCGCACGGAGTGACGGTGGGCCGTACCCGCTGCACGGTGGTGCGGTGAACTCCGCGCGCCGTCAGCCGGAGACCGCGCCGGTCGGTTCGGTGGGGCCGGTGGGGCCCCAGGGCGGCGAGTCCGCCCCCGAGCAGGTCGGATACCGAGGGCCGACGGCGTGTGCCGCGGCCGGCATCACGTACCGGCAGCTCGACTACTGGGCGCGGACCGGGCTGGTGGAGCCCACGGTGCGTCCCGCCTACGGGTCGGGGACGCAGCGCCTGTACAGCTTCCGGGACGTGGTCGTCCTCAAGATCGTGAAGCGCTTCCTGGACACCGGGGTGGCGCTGCAGAACATCCGCACCGCCGTGCAGCACCTGCGGGACCGGGGTTTCTCCGACCTGGAGCGGATGACGCTGATGAGCGACGGCGCCACCGTGTACGAGTGCACCTCGCCCGATCAGGTCGTCAGCCTGCTCCAGGGCGGCCAGGGGGTCTTCGGCATCGCCGTGGGCGTGGTCTGGCGCGATGTCGAGAACGCGCTGTCGCAGCTGCACGGGGAGCGCGTGGACACGGGCGAGACGGTGGTCGGGCACAACCCCGCCGATGAGCTGGCCGCCCGGAGGAACCGGGCCGTCTGAGGCGGCGGGCGGGGCCGGGGACGGGCCGGGTGGTCCGTCCGGTTCCCGGCGGGGCCTGCTCGCCCCGCCCGGAGTGCGGTTGCCGCAGGCGAGCCGCCCGCCTCGCCTGCTTTGGGTTCGGGCCGCCTGCGCCGGGGTTCGGGCCGATTGTCAGTGGTGTAGGGCAGCATCGGAGCTGTGAGAGCCGCGCCGACCATCCTGCACCTGGACATGGACGCCTTCTACGCCTCCGTGGAGCAGGCGTCGAAGCCGAGCCTGCGCGGCAAGGCCGTCATCGTCGGCGGGCTCGGGCCGCGCGGGGTCGTCGCCACCGCCTCCTACGAGGCCAGGCGGTACGGGGTGCATTCGGCCATGCCGATGGCCCAGGCGCGGCGGCTCTGCCCGAACGGCGCGTGCCTGATTCCGCGCTTCAGCCTGTACCGCGAGGTCAGCGACACGGTCATGGGGCTGCTGCGGGAACTGTCCCCGCTCGTCGAGCCGCTCAGCCTGGACGAGGCCTTCGTGGACCTGGAGGCGGGCGGCGTCGCCTTCGACGCGGAGGCCGCGCGGGCCGTGGGCGAGCGGCTGAGGGCCGACATCGCCGCCGCGACCGGGCTGAGCGGGTCGGTGGGGCTCGCGGGGTCCAAGATGCTGGCCAAGGTCGCCTCCGAGGAGGCCAAGCCGGCCGGGCTGCTGCTGATCGACGTCGGGACGGAGCGGGCACACCTCGCGCCGATGTCGGTACGGACCCTGCCCGGGGTGGGGCCGGCCACCGGGGAGCACCTGCGGCGGGCCGGGATCACCACGGTGGGGGAGCTGGCGGCGGCCGGTGAGGACGAACTGATCCGGATGGTGGGGCGCTCGCACGGGGTCGGGCTGTACCGGATGGCTCTGGGTGTGGACGAGCGGCCGGTGGTCGCCGAGCGCGATGCGAAATCCGTGTCCGTGGAGGACACCTTCGACGTGGACCTGCACGACCGGGTGCGGATCCGGAACGAGGTGCAGCGGCTCGCGGACCGGTGCGTGGAGCGGCTGCGCGGGTCGGGGCACTCGGGACGGACCATCGTGCTCAAGGTCCGGCGGTACGACTTCTCCACGCTGACGCGCTCGGAGACCCTGCGGGGACCTACGGACGACCCCGCGGTGGTGCGGGAGGCCGCGGCGCGGCTGCTGGAGTCCGTGGACACCACGGGCGGGGTGCGGCTGCTGGGGGTGGGCGTGACGGGGCTGGCGGACTACACGCAGGAGGACCTCTTCGCCTTCGCCGATGCGATGGCCGCGCGGGGCGGCGGCGCCGGGGACGAGGGGGTTGCCGTCGCCCCGGGGGCGGGCGCGGGCGCGGCCGCAGGGGTGCGTGCGGGGCGGATGCCTGCCGCCGCTGACGGGGCACAGGCGGCCCGGGGCGCGGATACCGGGCCGTGGCCGGGGGAGCGTGGCGGCCCAGGTCAGGGTGGGGCTGTGGCCGTCGCCGGGTCGGGGTCGGGTGAGCGCGTCGGGCAGAGCCAGGAGCAGGCGGCTGGTGAGGCCGTGGGGTCGGGGCCGGGGGAGAGCGGCGGGCAGGGCCCGGGCGCTCAGCAGGGCTTGGTGCAGGGCCAGGGGGCTGGGGCGGGGCAGCGTGAAGTTGCTGGGCAGGATCAGATCGCCCAGCAGGGGCAGGGGCAGGGTGAGGCCGCCGGGCACGGGCCAGGGGATGCCGGGGGTGTCGAAGGTGTGGTTGAGCGGCGGTGGGCGGCCGGGAGCGATGTGCGGCATGCGGTGTACGGGCCCGGGTGGGTGCAGGGCAGCGGGGTCGGGCGGGTGACCGTACGGTTCGAGCAGCCCGGATCCGAGCCGGGCCGGGTGCGGACGTTCCTGGTGGACGACCCGGATCTGGAGCCCTCCGATCCGATGCCGCTGGTCGGGGACCGGGCCGTGGGGGTCGGGGGCTCGACGGCTCCGGAGTGAGTCCGGGGGGGAAGGTCATTTTTTCGGCGTGCCGGGTGCCAGTGCCCGGGATCGCCCGCGGCACCGTTCGGGGACGGGAACCGTTCATTGCCGGGGGCGTGGGGGCGTGGGGGCGTGGGGGCGTGGGGGCCGGGCAACAGTTCGCTGCCTGGTAGCCCGTGCCTGCCGCCGAGTGTCGCCACGGCCCGCCTGGCGCCACTGGATGCCGCATGCACGCTGCTGGGTCATCGCTGCCTGCACTGTGGTGCTGCACCCGCTTGCCTGCTGCCGGTATCGGGCGCCCGCAGCTCGCCCGCTGGCCTCAACGCGCGCAGCTCGCGCCCGTCGGCCGTTTCCGTTGCCGGGTGCGCAGGGGCGGTCCTCTGGGCCCGTGGCCCGCGGCCTGCTGCGACGTGCTGGACGTCCACGGCCCACGGCCCGCCATCGGTCCGCTACCTCGCGCCTATCGCTGCCGCGGCCGAAAGCTGGGCTTCGACGGTGCGCTCAGCCCGACCGGTGCCTGGGCTGAGGACGCTGGGTGACCAGCGCCATGCTCGCGCGCCGCGAAACGGAAACGTCTGTCGGCGGGTGTCCGTAGCCGGGTGCTCGCGGATGGTGCCCGCTGCCGCGGTGGGCCGGTGGGCAGCGGGGGCGGGGGCGTCAGGGGGTGTCGGGGGTTGTGTGGCCGAAGTCGTGCTGGAAGTCGGACGGGAGGGCCAGGTCCAGGCCGTAGTGGTGGTAGAGCTGCAGCTCCTGTTCGGGGGAGAGGTGGCGGCCGACGCCGAAGTCGGGGGCGTCCTTGATGAGGGAGCGCTCGAAGGGCACGCGCAGGGTGTCGCCCACCATCTCGCTGGGCTCCAGCGGGACGAAGGCGTCCCGGCTGAAGAGTCCGGTGCGTACGGCGGCCCATTCCGGGACGCCCGTGGCATCGTCGAGGTAGACCTCGTCGACGGTGCCGATCTTGGTGCCATTGCGGTCAAACGCCTTGCGGCCGATCAGGCTGCGGGGATCGATGTCGGTCTGCACGGGCCGGTCCCTCCATCTGGGCGCAACTCCTCCGTAATGACTACAAAAGTGCATTTCCGGAGAGGGGGCCACTCGAGGGAGGCTTCCAGATCCTCGCTGGTAGGCTGGGTGACGGCTGTTGACCCTGTGCGGGAGAGTCCTCCGAGTGAGTGAGACGGAGGCGCCGAAGGAGCAAATCCTCCCCGGAATCTCTCAGGCATACGTACCGCACGTGGTGAGGCCACTCTGGAAAGCAGGTGCGGGTACCGGGCGCGCAGTGCCGGTCCCTCTCCTCACCGACGGTGAAAGCCGGATCTCGTGGGCGACCCCCGCGCGGCCCGGTGAAGCTCTCAGGTTGTGATGACAGAGGGGGAGGCCGTCCGGGTGCCCGCGCCGTGGTGCCCCTCGCAGGTCGTACGACCAGGAGGCCTCCGTACATGACCGCCAACCGCATTTCGCTCTCCCAGCTGGAGCGAGGCATCCCCTTCGAGCAGCGCCACATCGGCCCGGATGCCGAGGCGCAGGCGAAGATGCTCGCTCAGGTGGGCTACGGCTCCCTCGACGAGCTCACCGCAGCCGCGGTGCCGGATGTGATCAAGACCACTGACGCGCTGACCCTGCCCGAGGCGCGGACCGAGGCCGAGGTGCTCGCCGAGCTGCGTCAGCTCGCCGACCGCAACCAGGTCCTCACCTCCATGATCGGCCTGGGCTACTACGGCACCTTCACGCCGCCGGTGATCCTGCGCAACGTCATGGAGAACCCGTCCTGGTACACGGCGTACACGCCGTACCAGCCGGAGATCTCCCAGGGCCGCCTCGAAGCCCTGCTGAACTTCCAGACGGTCGTCGCCGAGCTGACCGGCCTGCCGACCTCCGGCGCCTCCCTGCTCGACGAGGGCACGGCGGCCGCCGAGGCCATGACCCTGGCCCGCCGCGTGGGCAAGGCCAAGGGCAATGTCTTCCTCGTCGACGCCGACGCGCTGCCGCAGACCATCGCGGTGATCGAGACCCGTGCGGAGCCGATCGGCATCGAGGTCGTGGTCGCGGACCTGTCCGACGGGATTCCGGCCGAGATCGCCGAGCGCGGCGTCTACGGTGTGCTCCTGCAGTACCCGGGTGCTTCCGGCGCCGTGCGGGAGATCAAGCCGGTCATCGAGCAGGCGCACGCCCTCGGTGCCATCGTCGCCGTCTCCGCCGACCTGCTCGCCCTGACCCTGCTGACCTCGCCGGGTGAGCTGGGCGCGGACATCGCGGTCGGCACCACCCAGCGCTTCGGCGTCCCGATGGGCTTCGGCGGACCGCACGCCGGCTACATGGCCGTCCAGGACAAGCACGCCCGGTCGCTGCCCGGCCGCCTCGTCGGCGTCTCCGTGGACGCGGACGGAAACAAGGCCTACCGCCTGGCGCTGCAGACCCGTGAGCAGCACATCCGCCGCGAGAAGGCCACCAGCAACATCTGCACCGCGCAGGTGCTCCTCGCCGTCATGGCCGGCATGTACGCCGTCTACCACGGCCCGGACGGGCTGCGGACGATCGCCCGCCGCACCCACCGCTACGCCGCCCTGCTCGCCGCCGGCCTGACGGCCGGCGGGGTCGAGATCGTGCACGGCGCCTACTTCGACACGATCACCGCGCGGGTCCCCGGCCGGGCCGCCGAGGTCGTGGCCGCGGCCCGCGAGGGCGGGGTCAACCTCTACCAGGTCGACGCCGACCTGGTCTCCGCCTCCTGTGACGAGACCACGCTGCGCGCCGACATCGACGCCGTGTGGGCGGCCTTCGGGGTCACCGCCGACGTGGAGGCGCTCGACGCCGCCACGGCCGACGCGCTTCCCGAGGGGCTGCTGCGCGAGGACGCGTACCTGACCCACCCGGTCTTCCACCAGCACCGGTCCGAGACGGCGATGCTGCGCTACCTGCGCAAGCTCTCCGACAAGGACTACGCGCTGGACCGCGGCATGATCCCGCTGGGCTCCTGCACCATGAAGCTCAACGCGACCACCGAGATGGAGTCGGTCACCTGGCCCGAGTTCGGCCAGCTGCACCCGTTCGCCCCGGTCGAGCAGGCCGAGGGGTACCTCACGCTCATCACCGAGCTGGAGGAACGTCTCTGCGAGGTCACCGGCTACGACAAGGTCTCCATTCAGCCGAACGCCGGCTCCCAGGGTGAGCTCGCCGGCCTGCTGGCCGTCCGTGCCTACCACCGGGCGAACGGCAACGAGCAGCGCACCGTCTGCCTCATCCCGTCCTCCGCGCACGGCACCAACGCCGCGAGCGCCGTGATGGCCGGCATGAAGGTCGTCGTCGTCAAGACCGCCGACGACGGCGAGGTGGACGCGGACGACCTGCGCGCCAAGATCGAGCAGTACCGCGACGAGCTCGCCGTGCTGATGATCACGTACCCCTCCACGCACGGTGTGTTCGAGGAGCACGTCGCCGACATCTGCGCCCAGGTGCACGACGCCGGCGGCCAGGTCTACGTGGACGGCGCCAACCTCAACGCCCTGGTGGGCCTGGCCAAGCCGGGTCACTTCGGCGGCGACGTCTCGCACCTGAACCTGCACAAGACCTTCTGCATCCCGCACGGCGGCGGCGGCCCGGGCGTCGGCCCGGTCGGTGTCCGGGCCCACCTGGCCCCGTACCTGCCCAACCACCCGCTCCAGCCGACCGCCGGTCCGGAGACGGGCGTCGGCCCGATCTCGGCCGCTCCGTGGGGCTCGGCGGGCATCCTGCCGATCTCCTGGTCGTACGTGCGCCTGATGGGCGGCGAGGGCCTCAAGCGCGCCACCCAGGTGGCCGTGCTCGGCGCCAACTACATCGCCAAGCGCCTGGAGCCGCACTACCCGGTGCTCTACACCGGCCCCGGCAACCTGGTCGCGCACGAGTGCATCATCGACATGCGCCCGCTGTCGAAGGCGACGGGCGTCAGCATCGACGACATCGCCAAGCGCCTGATCGACTACGGGTTCCACGCGCCGACCATGTCCTTCCCGGTCGCGGGCACGCTCATGATCGAGCCGACGGAGTCCGAGGACCTCGCCGAGATCGACCGCTTCTGCGACGCGATGATCGCCATCCGCGCCGAGATCGAGCGGGTCGCGGGCGGCGAGTGGCCGGTGGACGACAACCCGCTGGCCAACTCCCCGCACACGGCGGCGGCGCTGGGCGGCGAGTGGAACCACCCCTACACCCGCGACGAGGCCGTCTTCCCGGGCGGGGTGTCGGCCGCGGAGAAGTACTGGCCGCCGGTGCGCCGCATCGACGGTGCCTTCGGTGACCGGAACCTGGTGTGTTCCTGCCCGCCGCTGGACGAGTACGACAACTGACGCAGTCACATGACGCGGTGACGTGACGAAGGGGCCGGTCCGGGAGTTCTCTCCTGGACCGGCCCCTTTCGTTCGCGTCGTCGGCTAGGCCGCCTTCATCACCCGCGTCGCCGCGAGCGGGCGGTGCGGGGCGATGATCTGGCCGTCCGGCAGCAGCTCACCGGTGTCCTCGAAGAGCAGGACGCCGTTGCACAGCAGGCTCCAGCCCTGTTCCGGGTGAACGGCCACGGGGTGCGCGGCCTCCCGGTCGGCGGAGTCGGCGGACGGGCATGCTGGCTTGTGCTGGCACATGGATGCGTTCTTTCGCTGCGGTGTGGTCTGTGTGCTGCGGCTCGATGCGTTGTTCATGGCCGCCCCCCGTATCAACGACTTGGCTCGGTCAGAGTCCCCAGTGTTCCCCCACGACCTAGTGTCCGGAGGGATTTCCCAGCAGCTGTCCTCATAGATTGATGACGCATCACCCGTGCGGGCGGTTCAGCTCAACTCCCCTGTCATTTCGGATGGTTCGATGGGGGCCCGAGTGGGCTAGGCCGAATGGGCACATCCGGCCAGGGGCCGGATCAGGCGGCCGGCGCGGCCATGGAAGGCGGGACCGGGGGAGCCGTCGGCGTGAGCCGATGGGTCAGTACGGGCAGCAGTTCGGACACGGGGTGCGGCCGGTAGGCGGCGATGCCGGGCGGGGCGGGCGCCAGCGGGACCAGGAGGTCGGCGGCGGCCGGCAGTCCGGCGGAGGCGTCGGCTCCCACCGACCCGTGCAGCCACAGGGTCAGCATGTACAGCTCCGGTACGGACAGCAGCCGCGGCTGGTAGTTCTTCCCGAGCGATTCGGCCTGGCGCAGCGCACGTTCGGTGGCGGCGACGTAGGGGCCCTCGAAGAAGTGGGAGAAGGCCCACCCGTCGGGGGTCAGCCGGGTGTCGGCCGCCGCGACGTAGCGGTCGCCGCTGCGGATCAGGAACCGCCAGCCGGTCAGGCGGGTACGCGGCGGCCTTCCGTCGGCGGTGAGGCCGGAGACGTGCAGCCGGTCCAGGACGTGGACGGGCAGCGGCAGTTCGGCGGTCATCGGTCCCTGGAGGGCGCGCAGGGCCGGGGTGTGCGCCTCGTGGACGGCGGTGGGGGAGCCGAGGGCGGCGAGGACACTGCGCAGTGCGGGCGCGGGAGCCGGAGGGACGTGCAGCGGCATGGTGGGTCGCCTCTCGCTTGGGAGACCTGTGGAACGGGGCTTGTGCGGGGTGCGGACGACGCTGTCGCATTCTGGGGTCAGAGGAGGGCTGAGGGGCAATGGCCGCGCGCCAACTCTCTGCCTCGCATGCGGAGTTTATCCGACATGTGTTCACGCGGTGTTTCGGCTAGCGGTCCCGCCTATTGCCGACAAGGCGCTTACCGGTCCCGCTGACGTGGCATTCATGCCGGGTGCGCGCAAAATTTCCGCGCTGACCTCGGAGGTTACCGGATGGGGGCTCGGCTGAAAAGCGCCGGTTATCGATAACCGGCAAGGTCTACGCTGTATTTGCACAGGAGGCCTTGCCAGGTGAATGTGCCAAAGCACCTGTCGGCCAAACCGGCGCGCGCTCCCCGCCAGTCACGCCCCCTCCGCGTTATCGATCACGCCGCCGGGGCATCATCGACCGTAACGCGCGCCTGGGTGGCGGATCCATTCCACACCGGCCAGGCCCAGTCGAGGAGGGACGCTCCGATGGGGGAGAAGGTCGTGGCGGGCGGATTCGACCTGTCCGATCGGCAACGGTACCGGAGGAAGCTTCACGAGTGCCTGGAGGTACTGGAGCGACTTCTGGAGGAGAAGAGGTTCGATCGTCCCAAGAACATGATGGGGCTGGAGATCGAGTTGAATCTCGCGGGTGCCGACGGGTTGCCGAGAATGGTGAATGCGCAGGTGCTCGAACGTATTGCGAGCAACGATTTCCAGACCGAACTGGGAATGTTCAACCTGGAGGTGAACGTCCTCCCGCACCGGCTCGGCGGGCGGGTATTCGACCAGCTCGCCGAGGAACTGAGCGCGGGTCTCGGCTATGCCCACCGGCAGGCGCTGGAGGTCGACGCCGGGGTGGTCATGATCGGAATTCTGCCGACGATCTCCCGCGCCGACCTGGTCACCGCCAACCTCTCGGCGGTGGACCGCTACTCCCTGCTCAACGAGCAGATCCTCATGATGCGGGGCGAGGACTTCGTGCTCGACATCGACGGGGTCGAGCGGCTGACCTGGACCTCCGGGTCGATCGTGCCGGAGGCCGCCTGCACCTCCGTACAACTGCACCTGCAGGTGACCCCGGCCCGGTTCGCGGACGTGTGGAACGCGGCCCAGGCGGTGGCGGCCGTACAGATAGCAGTCGGCGCCAACTCGCCCTTCCTGTTCGGGCGGGAGCTGTGGCGGGAGTCGCGGCCGCCGCTCTTCCAACAGGCCACCGACACCCGGCCGCCTGAGCTCCAGGCGCAGGGGGTGCGCCCGCGCACCTGGTTCGGCGAGCGGTGGGTGGACTCGGCGTACGAGCTCTTCGCGGAGAACGTCCGCTACTTCCCGGCCCTGCTGCCGATCTGCGACGAGGAGGAGCCGCTGCGGGTGTTCGCCGAGGGCGGGGTGCCGAGCCTGCAGGAGCTGGTGCTGCACAACGGCACCGTCTACCGCTGGAACCGGCCCGTCTACGGGGTCGCCGACGGGGTGCCGCACCTGCGCGTGGAGAACAGGGTGCTGCCCGCCGGCCCGACGGTGGCCGACGTCGTCGCCAACGCGGCCTTCTACTACGGGCTGGTACGGACCCTCGCGGACGAGCAGCGCCCGGTGTGGAGCCGGCTGCCCTTCGCGGAGGCGGAGGCGAACTTCGACGCGGCCTGCCGCTACGGCATCGACGCCCGGCTGCGCTGGCCGCGCCGGGGCCGGGGCGGGGGACTGGCGAGCGTGCCGGCGGTACGGCTGGTGCTGGAGGAACTGCTGCCGATGGCGGCCGCCGGACTGGACGCATGGGGCATCGAGCCCGCCGACCGGGACCACTACCTCGGCATCATCGAGGAGCGGTGCCGGCGCCGGGTGAACGGAGCCACCTGGCAGGTGGACACGTACCACCGGGCGCTCGCGGGCGGGCTGGAGCGGGACGCGGCACTGGCCGCGACCACGCGCCGCTACAGCGAGCTGAGTCACCGGGGCGAACCCGTGCACACCTGGCCGGTGGGCCTGGGGGGTGGCGCCGCGGAGGCCGGAGCGGCGGCCGCGGACTGATTCCCCGTCCCGCCCGGTCCCGCCCGGTGATCCCCTTGCCCCGTCGAGGAGGCAGTATGGGGTGATCGGGGCGTGACGCCCCGCGAGATGTCGCAGCGGTGGCGGGACGGGAGACGGGCGTGCGGACGGAGCCGGAACCGGTGGTCGGGGAGCTCGAACTCGGCGAGGGTTCGAAGGAACGCAGGATGCTGCGCTCCGAGACGCTGCTCGTGCTCGCGCTGTCCCTGGGCGCGAGCAGCGTCTCCGCGCTCATCAGCTTCATCGGCTCGCTGACCAAGCCGGGCGGGCTCAAGGACCAGGCCGCCACGCTCAACGGCTCGTACGCCCCCGGGCGGCCCTGGCTGGACCTGGCCTGGCAGCTCTTCGGCATTGCGACCGCCCTCGTCCCGGTCCTGCTCGTCGCGCACCTGCTGACCCGTGAGGGCGCGCCCGGGCTGAAGGTGCTGGGCTTCGACCGCACCCGGCCCTGGTGGGACCTGGGCCGGGGAGCGGTCGTCGCCGCCGGCATCGGCAGCGCGGGGCTCGCCTTCTACCTGGGGGCGCGGGCGACCGGCTTCAACCTCACGGTGGTGCCGGAGGCGCTGCCCGACGTGTGGTGGAAGTTCCCCGTACTGATCCTCTCCGCGGTGCAGAACTCCGTGGTGGAGGAAGTCATCGTGCTGGCCTACCTGCTGCGCCGGCTCGACCAGCTCGGCTGGTCGCCGCTGGCCGCGCTGGCGGCCAGCTCCGTGCTGCGCGGCTCGTACCACCTCTACCAGGGCATCGGCGGATTCATCGGCAACATGGTGATGGGCGCGGTCTTCGTCCTCGCCTACCGGCGCTGGGGCCGCGTGGGGCCGCTGGTCGTCGCGCACGCGCTGCTCGACATCGTGGCCTTCGGCGGGTACGCCCTGCTGGCGGGCAAGGTGGACTGGCTCCCCACCCCGTAGGCCCTCAACCCCGTAGGCCCAGTCCGTAGGCGCACCGGTGTGCTCCCGTAGGTGCGCGCCCGGCCGCCTACGGTGCGCTGAGCAGCTCGCCGTCGACGACCGTGACCGCGCGCCCGATCAGCAGCGTGCGGTCGCCCAGCAGCCGGACACGGACGAGGCCGGTGCGGGCTCCGCCCTGAAGGCCGACCAGCTCCGTGCGGCCCAGCCGCTGCGCCCAGAAGGGGGCCAGCGCGGTGTGGGCGCTGCCGGTGACCGGGTCCTCGTCGATGCCGAACGCGGGGAAGAAGCCGCGCGAGACGAAGTCGTAGCCGCGGGAGGGGTCCTCGGCCGCCGCGGTCACGATGACCCCGCGCCGGGCGTAGCCGCGCAGGGCGGCGAGGTCCGGCGTGAGCTCCCGTACGGTCCGCTCGTCGGCCAGCTCCACCACGAGGTCCCCGATGTGCTCGGAGGTGTCGTGGACCGACGCGGCCGTGGCGCCCAGCGCGCGCTCCACGGCGGCGTCCGGCTCGACCTCGGTCAGGGAGGAGGTCGGGAAGTCCATGACCAGGGTCCCGTCCTCGGAGGCGGTGACCTTCAGGATTCCGCAGCGCGCCGAGAAGCGGACCGTCCCCGTGGCCAGGCCGCTGGTGGCCAGGACGTGGGCGGTGGCCAGGGTCGCGTGGCCGCACATGTCGACCTCCGCGGCCGGGGTGAACCAGCGCAGCGCCCAGTCCGCCTCGCCGCCGGGCGGGAGCGGATGGGCGAAGGCGGTCTCGGAGAGGTTGACCTCGGCGGCGACCTGCTGGAGCCAGGCGTCCCGGGGGAACCCGTCTTCGAGGAGCAGGACCCCGGCGGGGTTGCCGCCGAAGGGGCGGTCGGTGAAGGCGTCGACGATTCGGATGCGCATGTCCCCGACCGTAGGGACGCGGCGGAGCCTGCCGCAAAGGCCAATCCGGGATGACTGGACTGGTCGGGTGAGGGAGCGGCCCCGTCACTCGGCGGGGTGTTCGTTGAGGAAGTTTCCGATATATCGTTGACGCATCGCGATGGGTCAGTGATAGTGGAAGCGTCGCAACAGCGACAACGAGACACCGAATGACGAAAGGAGCGCAGTCATGCGTTCACACGGACAGCACGGGCACGGCCACGGACATGAGCACGGACGGGGTCACGGCCACTGCGGGCCGGACCGTCGGGAGGAGTTCCAGGGGCGGCGCGCCGCCTTCGGGCCGTTCGGGCCGCCCTTCGGCGGTGGGCCCTTCGGCGGGCGCGGCGGCCGCGGCGGACCGCGCGGCCGGGCCCGGCGGGGTGACGTTCGCGCCTCCATCCTGGCGCTGCTCACCGACCGGCCGATGCACGGCTACGAGATGATCCAGGAGATCGGCGAGCGCAGCGGCGGGGCGTGGAAGCCCAGCCCGGGGTCGGTCTACCCGACCCTGCAGCTCCTCGAGGACGAGGGCCTCATCACCAGCGAGAGCGAGGGCGGCAAGAAGCTGTTCACCCTCACCGACGCCGGCCGTACCGAGGCCGAGTCCGGCCCGGACGCCCCCTGGGCGGAGGTCGGCCGGGGCTTCGACTTCGAGGCGATGAACGAGGTCCGCACGGCCGGTTTCGGCCTGATGGAAGCCTTCGGCCAGGTCTTCAAGACCGGCACTCCCGCGCAGCGGGAGAAGGCCCTCGCCGTCATCAACGACACCCGCAAGAAGCTCTACCTGATCCTGGCCGACGAGCACTGAGTGCCCGTCGGCGGGACCTCCCGCACGCGACGGCGCGCCCCGCGAGGCTTCTCGAGGGGCGCGCCGTCGTATGTCTGCGTGCGGGCGTACGGACCTGCTCGACCGGAAGCGGTGCTCAGGCGACCAGGCCGGAGAGCTTGCGGAGCGACTCGTTCAGGGCGGCGGTGGCGGAGTCCTTGAGCTTGCCCGCCATGAGGGAGACCGCGGCGCCGGTGAACTCGCCGTCGATGCGGACGGTGGTGGCCCCGCCGTCCGGGATCAGGGTGTAGCGGGTCAGGACGGCCACGCCCATCGGGCCCTTGCCGGTGATCGCGAAGACGCGCTCGTCCTCCAGCTCCGAGACCGTCCACAGGACCTCGGCGGGGAAGCCCATCATCTTCATGTTCTCGGCGAAGGTGGAGCCCACCGCGAGGGTCTCGGGGCCGCCCTTGGGGAAGTTGGTGTGGGTCATGCTCCACTGGCCGTAAGCGTCCCAGTCGGTCAGCTGGGACCAGAGCTTCGCGGCGGACGCCTCGATGCGTGATTCCGCGGTGACTTCAGCCATGCGACCACCCCTTCTCGTCAGGTACGTGCGGCGGAAGGTAGTCCCGGCGGAGCCAACATTCAAGACTGACGACCTGTCAGATAATGGGGAACGGGACGCGTCGGGACCCGGACGGTGTCGGACGGGTCTCGGGAGCGTCTCAACAGGTGTCACGGTCCCGTCGCTCCTGACGGGCCCTGTCATGATGTCCGAATGCAAGCGTCAGGGAGACATGCCGGACTGGGCCTCGCCCTCATTTCGGCGATCGCGTTCGGTGGTTCGGGTGTGGCGGCGAAGCCGCTGATCGAGGCGGGTCTGGACCCGCTCCACATGGTCTGGCTCAGGGTGGCCGGTGCGGCGCTCGTGCTGTCACCGCTGGCCTGGCGCCATCGCGATCTCGTACGCCGCAAACCCCTGCTGCTCGCGGGCTTCGGGCTCATCGCCGTGGCCGGGGTCCAGGCCTTCTACTTCGCTTCGCTGTCCCGGATCCCGGTCGGCGTGGCCCTGCTGCTGGAGTACCTCGGACCGGCGCTGCTGCTCGGCTGGATCCGCTTCGTGCAGCGCAGGCCCGTGACCCGGGCCGCCGCGGCCGGCGCCGCCGTGGCCGTCGTGGGTCTCGCCTGCGTGGTGCAGATCTGGGCCGGGCTGAGCCTCGACCTGCTCGGCGTGCTCCTCGGCCTCGCGGCCGCCTGCTGCCAGGCCTTCTACTTCGTCTTCGCCGACCAGGGCAGCGACGGGGACGACGTGCCCGACCCGATGGGCATGATCGCGTACGGCATGATCGTCGGCACCCTCGTGATGACCGTGATCGCCCGGCCCTGGCAGATCGACTGGCAGGTACTGGGCGGCGACGCGGCGCTCGGGGACCTGATGGTGCCCGCGCCGGTGCTGCTCGGCTGGGTGGTGCTGATCGCGACCGTCTTCGCGTACCTGACCGGCGTGGTCTCCGTACGCAAGCTGTCGCCGCAGGTCGCGGGCGTGGTGGCCTGTCTGGAGGCGGTCGTGGCGACCGTACTGGCCTGGGTGCTCCTCGGCGAGCACCTCTCGACCTGGCAGATCATCGGCGGTGCGCTGGTGCTGGGCGGGGCCTTCATCGCGCAGACCTCCCGGAAGGTGGCCCCCGGGGTCGCGGAGCCGGTGGCGGCCCTGGACCGCGATCCGAGCAAGGTCTAGGATCTCGATCATGCTGTCGACCGTGCTTCCGCCTCCCGCCGCCTAGCGCGGGCGGCTGCCACCACGTAGGAGAACCCGGCCCGGGCCGTGACCCGGGCGGATTCGCGCTGCCCGCGAAGCGATGACCTGCTCCTTTCATCCTTCACGCACGCGCGGAGATCTCTCGTGTCGATCCAGTCGGACCAAACGCCCGCCACCGGGCGCAGCCTGCTCTTCCTCGTCATCGCCGGAACCGCTTGGGGCACGGCGGGGGCGGCGGCCTCGCTGCTCTACCTCGCCAGTGACCTCGGGCCGCTCGCCCTGTCGTTCTGGCGGTGCGCGGGCGGGCTGGCGGTGCTGCTCGCGGTACTCGCCGTACGTCGCCGCCCGCGGGGCGGCGCTGCCGGGGCCGGCGCCGTCCGGGCGGCCGGCGCCGTCCGGGCGGGCGCCGTCCGGGCGCGGGCCTCGGTGGGGTCGCTGATCGGGACCGGGCTGATGTTCACCCTCTTCCAGTCCGCGTACTTCGCCGCCGTGCGCGAGACCGGCCTCGCCGTGGCCACCGTGGTCACCCTCGGATCCGGGCCCGTGCTCATCGCGCTCGGGGCCCGGTACTGGATGGGGGAGCGGCTCGGCCGGGGCGGGATCCTCGCGGTCGGCGGGGCGCTGGCGGGGCTGGCCGTACTCGTCCTCGGCAGCGGCGGCGGCGAGGTGCGGCCGCTCGGCGTCGGATGGGCGCTGCTGTCGGCCGCCGGCTACGGGGCCATGACCCTGCGGGCCCGGCTGCTCGGACGGCGCGGGACCGGCGGGGACCCGCTGGTCACCACCGTCTGGTCGGTCGGGGTGGGCACGGTGTGCCTGTTGCCGTTCGCCCTGGTGGAGGGGCTGATGCCGCACACCGCGGAGCCCGTCCGGGTGCTCTGGCTGCTCGCCTACATGGCCACCGTGCCGACCGCGCTGGCCTACGCGCTCTACTTCAGCGGGGCCGCCGCGGTGCGGGCCGCGACGGTGTCCGTGATCATGCTGATCGAGCCCGTCGGCGCGGCGGCGATCGCCGTCCTGGTGCTCGGGGAGCGGCTGACCGGGCCGGTGGTGCTGGGCACCGTACTCCTGCTGACGGCGGTCGGGGCGCTGATCGCCGCCGAGTCGCGGCGGCCGGAGGAGACCGGGGATGCGGACGCGCCGGAGGACGGGCCGGAGGTCCGACCTGCCCCTGCCGGCGAGGTGGCCGTCAGAGCGCGCTGATGTAGTCCGGGACGGCGATGCCCTCGGTGAGGTCGGCGGCCGGGACCGGGATCCCGTACGCCGGCGCGACGGGGACCACGCCCGACCAGAACGGCAGCCCCAGGTCCTCGGGGTCGTCGTTCGGCCCGCCCGTACGGAGCTTCGCGGACACCTCGTTCAGGTCCAGGCGGATCACGGCCGTGGCCGCGAGCTCCTTGGCGTTCGCCGGCCGCGAGTCGACCGAGCGGCCCGGGACGACCTGGTCGACGAGGGCGTCGAGGGCGATCCTGCGCTCCTGCGGGTCGGTCACCTCGTAGGCGGTGCCCTGCACGACCACCGAGCGGTAGTTGAGCGAGTGGTGGAAGGCGGAGCGGGCCAGGACCAGGCCGTCGACGTGCGTCACGGTGAGGCAGACCGGCAGCCCCGGGTCGGCCTTGCCGGCCGCGAGGAGGGGGCGCGAGCCCGTGGAGCCGTGGATGTAGAGGGCCTCGCCGACCCTGCCGAAGAGGGTCGGCAGGACCACCGGGGCGCCGTCGCGGACGAAGCCGAGGTGGCAGACGTAGGCCTGGTCGAGTATCGAGTGCACGGTCTCGCGGTCGTAGCGCGCGCGGTCGCGGGACCGGGTCGGGACGGTACGTTCGGTGGGCGCGTAACCGGCGGCCGACGTCTCCGTGGTGGTCTCGGGGGCAGGTGTGGCGCTCATCGTGCGGACTCCGTTGTATTAGTGCATACTTGACTTTGTGCTAGGAGACTATCTGATCATCGGGCGGCGCGCATCGGAAATCGCCGCGAGTGTGGAAGCGGGCGTCGCCTCGGGCGCACTCGCACCGGGAGCGCTGTTGCCGCCGATGCGGGAGCTCGCGGGCGTCCTGGGGGTGAACCCCAATACCGTGGCCGCGGCCTACCGCACGCTGCGCGAGCGCGGGGTCATCGAGACCGACGGGCGGCGCGGCAGCCGGGTGCGGGCCCGCCCGGCGACCCCGCCGCCCCGCCCACTGCGGCTGGACGTCGCCGCGGGGGGGCGGGAGAGCGCCACGGCCAACCCGGACGTGCGGC
>NZ_JBEXPT010000099.1:0-24637 GCF_040612195.1 Streptomyces sp. NPDC006450
CGGCCAGCCCTCACCCCCCCACAGCCCGGCCCTGACCCCCCCGACGACCCGGGGCCCCCGGGGGCCGGCCCCTGCGGAGCACTGCCCCGGGGGACCGTCTCGATGCAGAACACCCTCCAGCACGGGGACCGGGGCCTGGTCAAATGCCGCCTGAACGGACCGGTCGAGGTCAACGGAAAGGCCCTGGACGAGCCGTACCTCTTCCCGGGGAAGCTGCGACGACAGGCCCTAGGCGGGGCCGCGGGCCCCGGTGCGGCGGGAGAGGCGGGTCAGGGAGACCGTCTGGGTCAGGGCCAGGGCTCCGGTCAGGACCTGCCAGAGGAGGGGGTCGGGTTCGTCCAGGGCTCGGGCCGCGCACAGGGCGATCGCCACCGCGCCGAGTGCGAGCACGGTCCGGTGGACGAAGCCGGCGTCGGTGCCGTGCGGCAGTCCCGACGCGAGGGCGACCAGCGCCAGCATGACCGGCAGCCAGTGCGGCTGGGAGCCGCGCATCAGCAGCGCCGCCGCGAACTCCGCTGCGAGGGCGAGGGAGTTGCGCGCCAGGGCCCCCGGGACCGATATCGACATGCACACATCATGCCGGGGATACTCGCGTGCGCGTCCGGCGGGGCCGCGCCTAGGATCTCCCCCAAGGGCTGGGTCGTAGCACAGAGGTAGTGCGCCTACACAGCATGGAGGAGGACGCCGGTTCGAATCCGGCCGCCCAGCCCCCTCCTCCCTACTGCGCGGCGGTCGCCGCCACCCACGCCCCCGCCGCCCCGATCGCCGCGGCCGCGGCGGGGAGCGGCAGGCCGAGGAAGCCGTGGAAGACCCCGGGCACCAGGTGGATCCCGCAGTCGACCCCCGCCTCGCCGAGCCTGCGCCCGTAGGCCAGGCCCTCGTCCCGCAGGACGTCGCAGTCGGCCAGGACCAGCAGCGTGCGCGGCAGTCCCGAGAGGTCGGGGGCCCGCAGCGGGGAGACGTGGGGGTGGGCCGGATCGCCGCCGTACTGCTCCCAGTACCAGGCCATGTGCGCGGCCGTGTGGAAGTACCCCTCCGCGAACTCGGCCACGGACGGCTGCTCCATCGCGGCGTCCAGCGGCGGGTAGAACAGCAGTTGGCCGGCGGTCAGGCCGGGGGCCCTCAGGGCCGTCACGGCCGCGAGGTTGCCTCCGCTGGAGTCCCCGGCGACGATCAGCCGCGCGGGGTCGCAGCCCAGTCCGGCCGCCCGCGCGCGGGCCCACAGCAGCACCGTCAGGGCGTCGTCGGACGCCGCTGGCCAGGGGTGTTCGGGCGCGAGGCGGTAGTCCGCGGAGACCACCACCGCGCCCGAGGCCGCGGCCAGCGCCCGGCACAGCGCGTCGTGGGTGTCCAGGCCGCACATCACCCAGCCCCCGCCGTGGAGGAACACCGTGAGGGGGCGGCCCGCGGCGCCCGGCGCCGGGTCGTAGATCCGGACGGGGACGCCGTCCGCGACCGCGTCCCGTACGCGGGCCACCTCGACGCCGCCGCCCGGGGAGCCGGACGCGGCCGCCCGCAGGGCCGCCACGTCCCCCGGGCCGGGGAAGACCGTCGCCATCGCGTCGCAGAGCCGGCGGGCCGCCGGGGACAGGGAACCCGTACCGCTCATCGCGCCGTCATCCCGCCGTCGACCGTGAACTCCGCGCCCGTGATGTACGAGGACCCCTCCGAGCAGAGGAAGAGGACCAGCTCCCCGACCTCCTCGGGCCGTCCGATCCGCCCCAGCGGCAGGTGGGACCAGTCCCGTCCCGCGACGGCCTCGCTGACCATAGGGGTGTCGATCGCCCCCGGGTGCACGGAGTTGACCCGGATCCGGTCCCCCGCAAGGTCCAGTGCGGCGGACTTCGTCAGCCCGCGCAGGGCGAACTTGCTCGATCCGTAGGCCGCGTGGCCCGGGATGCCGACCAGTCCGGCGGTGGAGGAGACGTTGACGATCGAGCCGCCTCCCCCGGCGCGCAGCACCGGGGCCACCGCCTGGATGCCGAGGAACGGCCCGAGCAGGTTGACCCGCAGGAGGGCTTCGAAGTCTTCGAGGCCCTGGCGCTCCACGTGGGCCGTGCGCCACAGCGCGGCGTTGTTGACCAGGGCGGAGACCGTGCCGAAGGCGCGTACGGCCGCGCGGACCACCTCCGCCCAGCTGTCGGCGTCGGCCACGTCGTGGCGTACGTAGAGCCCCTGGTCGCCGAGCGAGGCGGCGACCGCGCGGCCCTCCTCCTCCCGGATGTCGGTGACCACGACCCGCGCTCCGGCCTCGGCGCACAGCCGGGCCTCGGCCGCGCCCTGGCCCCGTCCGGCGCCGGTGATGACGACGACCTTGCCGTCGAGGACCTTGCCGTCGGCAGAGCGGCTCACGGATCAGCCCTCCAGGGCGCGGAAGTGCGGGATGACCGTCTCGCCCCACTGGCGGATGGTCTCCATGCAGGCCTCCTGGGGGACGGTGCCCATCTGGATCAGGCACATGACCTCGTCGACGCCGATCTCGCGCAGCTGCTCGACGTAGGCGATCGCCGTCCGGGCGTTGCCGTAGGCATGCTCGGCGTTGTAGGTCCCGGTGTCTATGGGGCGGGCCGGGATGTTCGCCTCGTGGAGCTTGGCGATCAGTTCGCCCCGGCCCTTCTCCAGGGCGGCGACGTGCTCCTCGGCGGTCTCGTCCTCGGAGTAGCCGGTGGGCTCGGGGGCATTGCCGTACCAGTGGGCGATGGACTCGGCGAAGAAGCGCTGGCCGCGGGTGCCCAGGCGCAGGGCGCGTTCGGCGTCGTCGAGGACGATGGTGGGGCAGAGCGCGGAGAGGTGGTCGTTGACCTCGGTGGAGACGAAGCGGTCGCCGCTGCGGGTGGCGATGGCCTCGTCGTAGACCTTGCGCATGGTGCGGACGTCGTCGGCTCCGGCGAAGCCCATCACGAGGGCTCCGATGCCCAGTTCGGCGGCGAGCTTGAGGGTGTCGTGCTTGGAGCAGGCCATGAAGAGCGGCGGGTGCGGGCCCTGGACCGGGCGGGGCAGGACCGCGCCGGGGCCGATGTCGATGGAGCCGTGCCACTCGAACTTCTCCTCGCGCCAGGCGGAGGAGAAGATCCGCAGCGCCTCTTCCATCTGCGGGTAGGTGTCCTCGGGGCGGACCCCGTACATGGACATCTCCTGGCGGGTGGCGCCGCGTCCGGCGCCGATGTCCACGCGGCCGCCGGAGAGCACGTCGAGCATGGCGGCGCGTTCGGCCACGCGCACGGGGTGCTGGTAGGCGAAGGGCATGGTGACGACGCCGTGGCCGATGCGGATCTTCTCGGTCCGGGCGGCGACCCAGGTCAGGAAGATCTCGGAGGCGCTCATGTGGGCGTACTGGGTGAGGGCGTGGTGCTCCACGGCCCAGATCCGGTCGAAGCCCATCTCCTCGGCGAACACGGCCTGTTCGACGCAGTCGTGGATGACCTGGCGCTCGCGTTCGGGCGTCGGGTCGACGAGCTGCGCCTCGAAGATCATCGAGAACTTCACGGGGAACCTCCCAGCCGTGCGCTGCGCACGGATGTCGGTGGTGTATTTCGAATAGGAATACTTCTAGCAGTCATACCGTGCCGGGGGAAGAGCCGCCACGAAGAGCGGCAGCGGACCGGTCGTAGACTGCGCTGCGTGACGAACGAGGCGGCAGAAGAGGCGAACGGGCGCACGCTCCCCGCGACCAGCTGGGCAGTGCTCGGGCTGCTCTCCTTCGGAGAGGAGCTCTCCGGGTACGACCTGAAGAAGTGGTCGGACTGGTCGCTTCGCTTCTTCTACTGGAGCCCGTCCTTCAGCCAGATCTACGGCGAGCTCAAGCGGCTGGAGAAGGCCGGCTACGCCTCGTCGCGGATGGTCGCCCAGGAGACCGGCAGCCGCGACAAGCGGGTGTACCGGATCACCGACGAGGGCATGACGGCCGTACGGCGCTGGGCGCGCGAGGCACCCGTCGACCCGCCGGTGCTCAAGCACGGGCCGATGCTGCGGCTGTGGCTCGGCCACCTGCTGGAGCCGGAGCAGATGCGCGAAGTCCTTGTGCAGCACCAGGAGTTCGCGGAGAAGATGCGGCGGCGCGCGGTGGCCGACGCGGACGGGGCCCGGGAAGAGGCCTCGTGGGCGTACCCGACGCTCACCCTCAAGTGGGCGGAGCGGTACTACGCCTCCGAGCGTGACCTCGCGGCCGCCATGCTCGACGACATCGCGGCACTGGAGAGCGGGCGCGGCGCGGGCCCGGCAGCGACCCCGGCCCCGGCGGCGGCCCCGGCGGCGGGCGAGCCCGGCAAGCGCCCGTAGGTGCGCCGGAAGTAGAGCAGCGGCGCGCCCTCCCGGTGCGCCGTCAGCGCGGTGACCCGGCCCAGCGCGATGGCGTGGTCGCCGCCGTCCAGGACGGCCTCCAGATCGCATTCGACGGTGGCGAGCACCCCGTCCAGCAGGGGCGCGCCGTTGCCGCCGGCCCGCCAGGAGACCCCGGCGAACTTGTCGCCCCCGGTGACGGCGAAGCGGCGGCACAGCTCCTGCTGGTCGGCGGCGAGGATGTTGACGGCGAAGGCTCCCGCCGCCTGGATCCCGGGCCAGGTGGTGGACGTGCGCGCCGGGCAGAAGCAGACCAGCGGCGGATCCAGGGACACGGACGAGAAGGACTGGACGGCCATCCCCACGGGACGGCCGTCGGCTCCGCGTGCCGTGACGACGGCGACGCCGGTGCAGAAGCTGGACAGGACCGACTTCATGCCGGACATGGCTACCTCCCTCATGAGAACCCTCCCTGATTATTCCTACTAGGTATATGCCTAACCGAAACACCTGTGATTGGATACCGCCCACGCTCGCTCGTCAAGTAGGGAGGGTCCGATGCCACCACCGCCCCCGCCACAGCCCCAGCAGCCGCAGCCGCAGCCGCCCGCCACGCTCGCCCGGCTCCCCGAGTACGCCGCCGCCGCGTACGGGGAGCGCGAGGCGCTCGCCGACGGAGAGGTCCGCTGGACCTTCGCCCGCCTCGCCGCCGAGATCTCCGCGGCCGCCCGCGCCGCCATCGCCCACGGCATCCGCCCGGGCGACCGGGTCGCCATCTGGGCCCCCAACAGCCGCCGGTGGATCACCGCCGCCCTCGGCGCGGTCGGCGCCGGAGCGGTCCTCGTACCGGTCAACACCCGCTACAAGCCCGCCGAGGCCGCCGACATCATCCGGCGCGGCGGCGCCCGCGTCCTGTTCACCGAGCGCGGGTTCCTCGGCACCGACTACGCCCGTGACCTGCACGCCTCCGGCGAGCACCTCGGGGCGCTCACCTCGACGGTGATCCTGCGCGACGGGCGCGAGGGGGGCCGCGGCACGGACCCCGGCGGCCCCCGCCGTCCAGGCGGCCCCGCCATCCCCGGCAGCCCGGACGGCCCGCCTGGGACCGTCTCCTGGGAGGCGTACCTGCACGCCGGCGAGGCCGTCCCCGACGCGGAGCGGGCCGCACGCGCGGCCGCCGTACGCCCAGAGGACCTCAGCGACATCCTCTACACCTCCGGCACCACCGGCCGCTCCAAGGGCGTCACGACCACCCACGGCCAGACCCTCCGGCTCTACGCCTCCTGGTCCGACCTCGTCACCCTGCGCCCCGGCGACCGGTACCTGCTGGTCAACCCCTTCTTCCACACCTTCGGCTACAAGGCCGGAGTACTCGCGTGCCTCCTGCGCGGGGTCACCATGCTCCCGGAGGCCGTGTACGACACCGACCGCATCCTGCACCGCATGGCCGCCGAGCGCGTCACCTGCCTGATGGGCCCGCCGACCGTCTTCCACGGCCTGATCCGCCACCCGGCGCGGGCCGCGCACGACCTGTCCGCGCTGCGCCTGGCCGGCACCGGAGCCGCCTCGGTGCCCACCTCCCTCGTCGAAGAGATCCGCGGCGAACTGGGGGCGCCCGACGTGTTCACCGCGTACGGGCTCACCGAGTCCGGCGGGGTCGTGTCCGTCTGTCCCACCGATGCCGACGCCTGGACCCTCGCGCACACCGTCGGGCCACCGCTGCCGGACACCGAGGTACGGATCACCGACCCGCTCGGGACGGTGCTGCCCGCCGGGGAGCCGGGCGAGGTGCAGGTCCGCGGCTACCACGTCACCCCCGGCTACCTGGACGACCCGGCGGGCACGGCCGAGGCCCTGCTGCCGGGCGGCTGGCTGCGCACCGGGGACATCGGCGTGCTCGACGGACGGGGCTACCTCGCCATCACCGACCGGCTGAAGGACATGTACGTGGTCGGCGGCTTCAACGCCTATCCGGCGGAAGTGGAGAACGTGCTGCTGACCCACCCCGCCATCACCGACGCGGCGGTCGTCGGCGCCCCCGACGAGCGGCTCGGCGAGGTCGGGGTGGCCTACGTCGTCACCACCGGGCCGGTCACCTCCGAGGAGCTGACCGCCTGGACCCGGGAACGGCTGGCCAACTTCAAGGTGCCGCGCCGCTTCACCCGGCTGGAGGTGCTCCCGCGCAACGCGGGCGGCAAGCTGCTGAAGACGGAGCTGCGCCGCACGGCGCGAGGGGAGTCGGCGTGAGGTCGCCGGAGCTGACGGGGGAGCAGGAGGAACTCCGGGGCGCGGTACGGGCGGTCCTGGCCCGCCACCCCGGCCACGCGGCCTGGGCTCCGCTGACGGCGCAGATCGGCGCGGCCGCGCTGGCGGTCCCCGAGGAGTACGGCGGACTGGGCTGCGGGACCGCCGAAGTCTGCGTGGTCATGGCGGAGTTGGGGCGCGCGCTGAGCCCCGTACCGTACCTGGGCTCGGCGGTGCTGACCGTGGGGGCCCTGCTCGCGTCCGGCGACCGGGAGGCCTGCGCGCGGCACCTGCCGGAGCTGGCGCAGGGCACGGTCGTGGGCGCCCTGGCCTGGGCGGAATCTCCGGGCGACCCGCTCGCCCCGGGCCGCGGCTGGGAGGCGGACGCGCTGTCGGCCCGGGCCGAGTCCGCCGCTCCCCACTGGCTGCTCACGGGCACGAAGCGGTACGTCCTGGCCGGCCCGGCCGAACCGTCCCTGCTGCTGGCCTTCGCCCGGATGGACGGCGCCCCCGGCACGGACCCGGGCCGGCTCGGGCTGTTCGAACTCCTCGCCGCGCCCGCGGCCTTCACCGTACGGTCCACGATGGACCGCACCCGCCCGCTCGCGGAGCTGGCACTGGACCGGACCCCGGCCCGGCTGCTCTCGGCCGACGGCGCCGGGGTCCTCACCCGGGTCCGGGACCTGGCCTGCACGGCCCTCGCCGCCGAACAGGCGGGGGCGGCGGCGCGGGCGCTGGAGGCGACGGTCCGGTACGCGAAGGACCGGGTGCAGTTCGGGCGGCCGATCGGCTCCTTCCAGGCGGTGAAGCACCGGCTCGCCGACCTGCACACCGCGGTGGAGGGAGCCCGCTCGCTCGCCTTCGCGGCGGCCGCCGCCGACGCCGCCCCGGACCTGGCGGCCGCCGCCAAGTCGGCCTGCTCGGAGGCCTACGCGTACGTGGCGGGCGAGATGATCCAGCTGCACGGCGGCATCGGCATCACCTGGGAGCACGAGGCGCACGAGTACTTCAAGCGCGCACATGGCTCGGCCCTGCTCTTCGGCTCCCCCGCCGCACACCGCGAACGCCTGGCGGCGCGGCTGGGGTTCCTCCCGACCGGGTGACGCGACGGCGACCGGGAGCGCGGGGGACGGCGGCTGTCGTACGCTCGGCCCATGACGGGCAGTGCGATAGACCTCCGGAAGATCGAAGAGAACGCCCCGGCGCTGGTGAGCCTGTACAAGAGCGCCGGGACCTCGCTGCGCACGCACGGCCTGGAGGGCGGGCGGGCTGCGGTGTACCTGGTTCTCGACTACTCCGGCTCGATGCGCCCGTACTACGACGACGGCAGCGTGCAGGCCCTGGCCGACCGGGTACTGGGGCTCTCCGCGCACCTGGTCGACGACGCCCGCGTGCCGGTCGTGTTCTTCTCCACCGAGGTCGACGCGGTCGAGGAGATCTCCCTGTCCGGCCACGAGGGGCGGGTCACCGCGATCGCCGCCGGCCTCGGCCACATGGGCAAGACGGCCTACCACGCGGCGATGGACGCGGTGATCGACCACTACCTGGACTCGGGGTCGGCCCTCCCCGCGCTCGTCGTCTTCCAGACCGACGGCGGCCCCATCAACAAGCTCGCCGCCGAGAAGTACCTGTGCAAGGCGGCCCGGCTGCCCCTCTTCTGGCAGTTCGTCGGCTTCGGCAACACCCGCAGCTCGCAGTTCGACTTCCTGCGTCGGCTGGACGAACTGCCCGTCCCGCAGAAGCGGGTGGTGGACAACGCGGGCTACTTCCACGCCGGCTCCGCCCCGCGGACCGTGGCGGACTCGGAGCTGTACGACCGGCTGGTCGGGGAGTTCCCGGCCTGGCTGGCCGCGGCCCGCGCGGCGGGAATCGTGCGCGCCTGAGCGGCGGGCGTCGGTGCCTCGCGCTTTGATGGAGGAATGACGACGAACAACTGGGCCGTATTCGAGAAGGCGGAACCGGACTTCGCGGCGGCCGTCCGGGCCCGCTTCGCACAGTTCCCGCACCACGTCCTGGCGACCTTGCGCAAGGACGGCTCCCCCCGCGCTACCGGGCTGAATGTCGACATCCGCGGTGGAGAGCTGTGGCTGGGCATGATGCCGGGTTCGATGAAGGGCAAGGACCTGCGGCGCGATCCGCGCTTCGCCCTGCACACCAACCCGGGCGCGGGCGAGACGATGCCCGACGGGGACGTACGGATCTCCGGGCGGGCGGTGGAGATCGTGGAACAGCCCGAGCTCCACCGGTACGCGGAAGAGGCCGAGGAGAACGACACCCCGCACCCCTTCGACCTGTTCCGCGCCGAGCTGACGGAGGTGGTCCACGTCGGCGTCGAGGGCGACGACCTGGTGGTCCGCTCGTGGACCCCGGAGCACGGACTGCGCACCCTGCGCCGGGGCAATGACGACGAGCCGGCCCGCGAGGAGCCCGCGGCGGGCTGAGCGGAGCGGGACGGAGCGGACGGAGCCGGGCTAGGCCAGGCCCACGGTCTTCGCCGGGGGCTTGGCCGGGGACTTGGCCTGGGGCTTGGCCGGGGACTTCGCCTGGGGCTTGCCCGGGGACTTGGGAGCCTTGGGAGCCTTGGGTGTCTTGGGGGCCTTGCCCGGGGCCTTCGGGGGCCTGGCCGGGGCCGGGGCCCAGGCGCCCACGTCCAGCCAGCTCCGGTCGATGTTGAGCGTCACGTCCCCGTACGTGGCGTCGTGGTCCCCGCGGAACTGGTGGGCGCGGCGGCCCCCCGTCCACTGGCTCGTACCGGCGGGCAGCCCCAGGTCCGCGTCGGCGACGGAGGCCGCGCCGTTCCAGCGGGCCACCCACAGCACGTCGGGCATGGCTTCCGGCGCTTGGTCGTGGTGCGTGCTCAGCGCCTTGGCCCCGGAGCTCGCCGCGACGTAGGCGGCGGCGCCGTAGCCCAATTCGTGCAGGCGGACCGTCCAGGCCGTGAGGTAGGCGACGACCGGGGCGTCCCAGGTGGCCCGGTCCGTGTAGTTCTCCAGGTCGTTGTAGAGGACCGTGCCCTCGGCCATGCCCAGTGCGGCGGCCGCCTGGGCCGCGCCCTCGGCCTCGGCCCGGCCCTGCTCGTTGGCCTCCGAGGGGTCGGTGGACAGCCCCGTGGAGGAGCTCTTCCAGGGCTGGGGGCCGACCCAGATCGGCATGAGGTGCCAGCCCGCCTCGGCCTGCCGCCTCACCCATCCGGTGGTGAGCTGCGGCTGGGCGCAGGCGCGGGCACGGCCGCCGATGTAGACGCCGACAGCGCCGAAGGGCGAGTCGGCGCGCCAGGCGTTCATGGTGCGCTGGGTGGGCGCCGTGCAGGCGTCGAAGCCCTCACCGGTGAAGGGCGACTGGACGGTGGTACGGGGACCCCCGCCGACGACGCCGACGGGATCGACGGCGACCGGGCCGGGGGCGGCCGGGGGTGCGAGGGCGCGGGCCCGGGTGAGGACCCCGCGGACGGCCTCGGGGGTGGACGCGTAGGAGACGGTGGCCATCACCCCGGCGCGGCGCAGGGCGTAACGGATCTCGTTGCTGTCGCCCCTGACCTTGGGCAGCGGGTCGCCCTCGTCGCCCCCGACGGTGGGGATGTCGGCGCGCGCCGGGGCCCCCTCGAGCGGCTCCAGGTGCAGCGTGTCGGAGCGGGGGGCCGCGGCGCGGGCGGCTCCGCATTCGCCCTGGGCGCCGGCGTGCCCGAGGTAGAGGGTGGGCAGGTCGAGGCGCAGGCAGGCGTCGGGATTCCGGTCGAGGTCGACGATCCGCCAGTCGGCGGGGACGGTGAGGCGCAGCCCGCGGTAGTCGAGGGTGCGGCCGTCTGCGCCGCGGTCCCCGGTGGCGGGGCCCGCCGAGGCGGGGCCCTCGGCGGCTCCGAGGGGGACAGGAGCGAGGAGCGCGGCGCCCAGCAGGCAGCTCAACATCATGTGGGAGGGGAGCATGTGACCCACTGTTACCAGAAGGCCCGGGGGTTGACGCAGAGGCACGAGAGCCGCGCCCCGCAGTTGACGGGACGGCCGCACCGCACGGCCGACACCCCCTCGCTCCCCCGCTCCCTACTCCGGCGGCTCCTCCTGTTCCCGGAAGGCGGGCAGGGCGAAGATCCGCTCCTTCCCCGTCTCCTCCATCAGCTCGACGAGCGGCAGCACGAGCTCCCACAGGTCGTGCTCGTCGACCTCGCGCACGAGGCCGTCGAGCTCCGCGTCGCCGAGCCCGGCGGCGGCATCGGCCACCACCTTGCGCGCCTCCTCGGGCAGTACGCCGACCAGCGGCAGGAAGGCGCCCCACAGCGCGGTCGCCACGACGGCCCGTACCACCCCGGCCAGCACGAGCGGGTCCCGCAGGGAGTCCAGCCGGGCCACGGCGAGCCGGTCCTCCTCGCCGAGCAGCGCCACGAGCGGGAGCAGTGACTCCCACAGGCCCTCGGCGTGCGTCACCCGGACGAGCGAGTCGAGCTCGGCCGCGTCGAGGCGGGCGGTGAGCTCGGCGATCCGCAGCCGCTGGTCGCCGCCGACCATCGCGGCGACGCCGAGCGCCTCCTCCCAGAGCCCCTCGGCGGCGGCGGCCCGTACGACCGCGCCGAGCCGGTCGTCACCCATGAGTTCCAGGATCCGGGGCAGCCGCTCGGGCAGGTCCACGTAGAAGCCGGCGCGCAGCACCGCGGCGTCGTCGACCTGTTCCAGGATCCGGCGGAGCACCTGGTCCCGCATGTGGCCCACGAACCGGCCCATGGTGAGGTGGTCGCGGTTCTCGGCGAGGGTGGTGGCGATGCGCACGACGAGCCCCTCGTCGAGCCGGTCGACGATCCCGGAGATCTTCCGCGGGTCGAGGTGTCCGCAGGCCTCGGCGGTGAAGGAGACGGGCAGCTTCTCGATGATGGCGGCGGCCCGGCCCGCCTCCAGCCGGCCGGCCACGCCGGCGGCCAGCCGGGGCCCGAGCGCCTTCTGCGAGATGGCAGCCGCCACCCCGGCCGGCACGAGCTTGGTCGCGGCGGCGATCCGGTCGAGCATCTCGGGTGCGCCGTCGTTCAGGACGCCGCTGACCTGCTCCCGGAACGCCCGTACGTCCTCGTCCGGCAGTCCGCGCAGGAAGCCGAGCTCCCCGGCGTCCGCGCCCACCAGTCGGGCGATCTTCTCCACTTCGGCGCGGCTCACCGGAACAGCACCTTGCGCACGGCCCCGCGCGCGAGGGCCGGGACCAGCCCCAGCGCCTCCTCGGCGGCCTGGTTCAGGCCCTCGGCCTGCCGTGCCCGCTCCGCTTCGAGCGCCTCCGCGAGCCGTACGAGCTCCCCGGCGTCCAGCTCCGCGAAGGACGCGGGAGGCCGGGTGCCTCCCAACTCCGCGCTCAAACGGCCCATTTCCTCATCTGTACGCACGGGACGACCTCCCACACCAAAGACGACACGACGGCTCGCGTCGAGCGTGGGCCCGAATTGACTAATAGTCAATACTCGCGGGTAGGGCCGAGGGTGCCCACGGCTGCGGAGGTGAACAGCGAGGGCGCCCCTTCCCCGAGGAGGTCGCCGGCCCGGACCTCGGCGACACGCACGCGCCCGGCCCCGTGGGCGGCGAGGGCCTCCTCCCCCATCGCGGCGCGGACCCGCCCTTGCCGGAGGCCGGCCGCAGGCGCGGGCCGGGGGTCAGGGGCTCGCCCGGAGCGGCGCTAGCCGGTGGTGGCAGGGGCTGCGGCCCGTTCCAGCACCTCCAGGACGGTGTCGCGGAACAGGGTGGTCTTGTAGCCGGTCTGCGGCAGCGGCCGGCAGCGGGCGAGTACGGTCGCGGCCGCGGCCGCGAGGGCCTCGGGGGTGGCCTCCCGGCCGATCAGTGCGGCCTCCACCTCCGGCAGCCGCAGCGGAACCCGTGCCACCCCGCCCGCCGCGACGGCGGCGTGCGTGACGGTGGCGCCGTCCAGCGCGAGCCGGGCGGTCGCCTCGACCAGGGGCCATTCGCCGTGGGCCCGGCTCGTGGCGCGGTGGCAGGCGGCGCGTTCGCCCGGCAGGGGCGGCGGGAGCAGGACCGCGGTGAGGATGCGGTCCGGTGCCAGCAGGTGGTCGGCTCGGTGGAGCCGGTCGCCGTCCCCGTACAACGCGGCGACGGTGCGCGGCGATTCGCCGTGGACCTCGACCCCGGCGTCGTAGGTGAGCAGGGCCGTCGCCAGGGTCGACGGGTGCGGGGCCACGCACGGGCCGTCGCCGCTGACCACGCCGAAGTGGTGGTCGCCCTCGCGCGCGGGGCAGCCGGAGCCGCCCTTCTGGAGGCAGCTGAAGTGCGGATTGCGGTAGTACCAGCAGCGGTTGCGCTGGAGCAGGTTGCCGCCCAGGGTGCCTGCGGCACGGATCTGCGGGGTCGCCGCGGTCCCGGCCGACGCCGCCAGGGCGGGCCAGCCGGAGCGCACCCGCGGATCGGCCGCCAGCGCGGCGAGCGTGGTCAGGGCGCCGATCCGCAGCCCGCCGCCGGGCTGCGGCGTGCAGCCGCGCAGGCCGCCCGCGCCGCCCGCGCCGTCGAGGTCGGTGAACGGGCCCGGGGAGATGCCGGCGCGCTGCCGGGCCGTGGTGTCGGTGCCGCCGGCGCGCAGCTCCCCGCCACGCGCCAGGACGGCGGCCGAGAGGTCGGTGAGGGTGGGCTCGGTGCTCACGTACCCAGTCCTTCCAGGAGCCGGTCGGGTCGGATGGGCATGTCGTACGGGCGCCAGCCGGTCGCGTCGTGGACGGCGTTGGCCAGGGCGGCCGCGGTCGGAAGGGTGGAGATCTCCCCGAGGCCCACTCCCCCGCCGGGGACGTGTTCGAAGCCCTCCTGGTGGAAGTGGACGGTGATCTCGGGGGTGTCTCCGATGCCGGGGATGCGGTAGTCCTCGAGGTTGTCGGTCAGCACCCGGCCGGTGGCCCGGTCGGTGCGCCGCTCCTCGAACAGGGCGTAGCCGACGCCCTGGATGACGGCGCCCTCGCACTGGCTGCGGGCGAGGCGCTCCTCGTGGATGCGGCCCGCGGCGATGCCGCTCCAGACGCGCAGCGGACGGATCCGGCCGAGCCGGGTGTCCACCTCCACCTCGGCGACCTGCACGGATCCGGTGAAGCCGCGGCCGATCGCCACCCCACCGGTGGTCAGGTTGAAGGGGGTCACGTAGCCCCGGCGGTCGCGGGGGCGCCGGCCGGTGACCCGTACGCCGTTCGCCCCGTCCAGCCGGGCGCCCAGGTCACCGTCCCCGGCGCCGAGCGCCTCGCGCAGCCGTGCGGCGGCGTCCGCGGCGGCGGGCACGATCGACGGTGTGGTGCGGCTGCCGCCCGAAGTGGGGCCGTGCACGGCGTCGCTTCGGCCGACCTCGGCCCGCACCCTGCCCTCGGGCACGCCGAGCCCCTCGGCGACGGCCCGGCGCAGTACCGTGCGCGAGCCCGTGCCCATGTCCTGCACGGCGCAGCGGGCGACCACGGTCCCGTCCTCGACGGTGAGCTCGACCTCGGTGACGGGGTCGAGGAAGTACAGCCAGTTGGCCGCCGCGACGCCGACGCCGCGGCGGAACCGCCCGGTGCCGCCGCGGGTGCCCGACCAGGCCGGGAGGGCCGCGGCCAGGTCGTACAGCGCGTGGCGCTTGGGGTTGCCGTCCCAGCGGCGGCGCAGGGCGACGGGATCCTGGCCGAGCCGGTGCGCCATCTCGTCGACGGCCTGCTCCAGGGCCCAGCACATCGTGGGTCCACCGGGGCCGCGGAACGGAGCGCCGGGCGGCTGGTGGGTGACCGCGTCGAAGTCCCGGAGCCGGCGCGGGGCCTTGCCGTACATGAACCGGGCCAGCGCCGCGACGGTGCCGCCCACCGAGACTCCGCCGTCGGTGTCCACGTCCATGGCCAGCGCGCTCAGCTCGCCGGCGGCGTCCGCTGCCATCGCCAGCCGGATCCGGGTGCCGGGCCGGTACCCGCCGTCGACGAGTTCCTCGTCCCGGTCCAGCACCACCCGCACCGGGGCGCCGTGCAGCCGGGCCAGCTCCACCGCGGCGACGACGTCGGAGGTCAGCCCCATCTTGCAGCCGAAGCCGCCGCCGACGTGGGCGGCGCGGGCCACCACCCGTTCGAGGGGCACGCCGAAGCGCTCGGCGGCGAGTACGGCCACCTCTTTGACCGACTGCGTGGACACCTCCAGGTGGAGGGTGCCTTCGTCCCAGCGGGCCAGACAGGCGTGCGGTTCGAGCGGGGTGTGGGTCTGCGCTGCGGTCGTGAACAGGCCCTCGACCACCCGCTCGGGGCTGCTCCTGCGGGCCTCCGTGATCCGGCGCACGGCAGCGGCGGGCCGCTTGCTCATCGCGGAGGGTCCCCGCCGGTTGCCGCGCCAGCGGGCGGGCACGAGCTGAGGAGTCTCGCCGGACCCGGGCGCCAGCTTCCGCGCCGCCTTGTCCTCGTAGACCAGCGGCCCCTCACCGGCCCGGGACCGGCTCACGTCGAGGGCGGCCGGCAGCACCTCGTACGCCACCTTGACCCGCTCGGCGGCCGCCCGCGCCGAGGCCCTGTCCGCCGCGGCGACTGCCGCCACGGGCTGCCCGACGTACCGCACGACACCGTCGGGGGGCAGCAGCGGCACCAGTGCCAGATCCCCGGCCTCCAGGGACTGGACGTGCGCATGCGCGTGCGGAGAGCGGATGATCACCCCCTCCAGCAGCCCCTCGGGGCGGTGATCGGTGGTGTACCGGGCCGACCCGTCGACCTTCTCCGGAGCCTCGGCGCGCGGGACCGGCCTCTCCTGGGCATGCGTCTCGTAGTCGCCCGCGCAGGCCGCGGCCACCGCGCTGAAGATCCCCTCGTACGCCCCGCAGCGGCACAGGTGGCCCGCCAGCGCCTCCGCGATCTCCTCCCGCCCGGGCCGCCTCCGCCCGTGCGCGGCCCGCCACCGCTCGAAGAACGCGGCCGCCTCGACCACGAACCCGGGGGTGCAGTAACCGCACTGGAGCGCGTCCTCACCGGCGAAGGCACGCCCGACCGGGTGACCGGCCAGCCCCTCCACCGTCGTGACCCGCCGCCCGGCCAGCCGGGCCGCGGGCGTCAGGCACGACACCCTGGGTTCCCCGTCGACCTGGATCGTGCAGGCCCCGCACACCCCGCCGGCGCAGACCAGCTTGGTGCCCGTGAGCCCCAACCGGTCCCGCACCACCTCCACGGCGGCCGGATCGTCGTCCACGTCCACCGCGCACGGGACGCCATTGACCTCGAACTCCACGAGACGCACTCCTCAGCCACGGGGGGCGGCGACCCCCACACCAGCCGGGCTCGCCTTCACCCCCCTTGATAACCCGCGCCCACCCTCCCCGCAGCTCGGCACACCCGCCCTCACCGGATGGATCCCGCCCCGAAACGCCACAACGCCCGCCACCCCTGGTCGGGGACGTGGCGGGCGCTGTGTCGGAGTGCCGTACGTCGTTGTACGGACCGCATGAGGGGTCCCGGCCGGGGCCGGGGGTACTGCGCGACCTCAGGAGAGGTTTCCCGGGCAGGCCGGGGGTACTGCGGGTCAGACGGTGATCGAGCGGTCCGTCGGCTTGACCGGGTACGGGAGGGCGCTGGTGCCGGTCAGGAAGCGGTCCACGCCGCGGGCGGCCGAGCGGCCTTCCGCGATGGCCCAGACGATCAGCGACTGGCCGCGGCCTGCGTCGCCGGCGACGAAGACGCCGTCGACGTTGGTCGCGTAGGAGGCGTCGCGCTCGATGTTGCCGCGGGCGTCCATCGCCAGGCCGAACTGCGCCGTCAGGCCGTTCTCCTGGTCGGTGCCGGTGAAGCCCATCGCCAGGGTGACCAGCTGCGCGGGGAGGACGCGCTCGGTGCCGGGCTTCTGGACGAGCTTGCCGTCCTCGAAGGCGACCTCGACCAGGTGGAGTGCCTGGACGTTGCCGTCCTCGTCGCCCTCGAAGTGGGTGGTGGAGACGGAGTAGATCCGCTCGCCGCCCTCCTCGTGAGCAGAGGTGACCTTGTACAGCATGGGGAAGGTCGGCCAGGGCTGGCCGGCCGGCCGGTCCTCGGACGGGCGCGGCATGATCTCCAGCTGCGTGACCGAGGCCGCGCCCTGGCGGTGGGCGGTGCCCACGCAGTCCGCGCCGGTGTCGCCGCCGCCGATGACGACGACGTGCTTGCCCTCGGCCGTGATGGGGGGCGCCATGAAGTCGCCCTCCTGCACCTTGTTCGCGAGGGGGAGGTACTCCATCGCGAAGTGGATGCCCTTGAGGTCGCGCCCCGGGACCGGGAGGTCGCGGGAGACCGTCGCGCCCGCCGCGATGACCACCGCGTCGAACCGCTTGCGCAGGTCCGTGGCGGTGACGTCGCGGCCGACCTCGACACCGGTACGGAACTTGGTGCCCTCCGCGCGCATCTGCTCGATGCGGCGGTTGATGTGCACCTTCTCCATCTTGAACTCGGGGATGCCGTAGCGCAGCAGCCCACCGATGCGGTCGGCGCGCTCGTACACGACCACGGTGTGGCCGGCCCGGGTCAGCTGCTGGGCCGCGGCGAGACCCGCCGGGCCGGAGCCGATGACCGCGGCGGTCTTGCCCGACAGGCGCTCGGGCGCCTGCGGGGTCACGTCGCCGTTGTCCCACGCCTTGTCGATGATCGAGACTTCGACGTTCTTGATGGTGACGGCCGGCTGGTTGATGCCGAGCACGCAGGCGGACTCGCACGGCGCCGGGCACAGCCGCCCGGTGAACTCCGGGAAGTTGTTCGTCGCGTGCAGCCGCTCGGAGGCGGCGGTCCAGTCCTCGCGGTACGCGAAGTCGTTCCACTCGGGGATCAGGTTCCCGAGCGGGCAGCCGTTGTGGCAGAACGGGATGCCGCAGTCCATGCAGCGGCCGGCCTGCTTGCTGATGATCGGCAGCAGCGAGCCCGGAACGTAGACCTCGTTCCAGTCCCGCAGGCGCTCGGCCACAGGACGGGTGCAGGCGGTCTCGCGCGGGGTGGTGAGGAAGCCCTTCGGGTCAGCCATTGGTCGCCGCCTCCATCATCTTCTCCGTGGTCTCGGACTCGGAGAGTCCGGCGAGCTCAGCGGCGTCCTTGGCGGCGAGCACTGCCTTGTACGTGGTCGGGATGATCTTGCTGAAGCGGGCCGCCGAGGCGGTCCAGTCAGCCAGGAGCTTCGCGGCCACGGTCGAGCCGGTCTCCTCCTCGTGGCGGCGCACCACATCGTGCAGCCACTGGGAGTCGGTGTCGGAGAGGGCTTCGACCGCGCCCGTGTTGCCGACGTTGACGTTGTTCGGGTCGAGGTCGATGACGTACGCGACGCCGCCCGACATGCCCGCCGCGAAGTTGCGGCCCGTCTCGCCGAGGACGACGGCCGTGCCGCCGGTCATGTACTCGCAGCCGTGGTCGCCCACGCCTTCCGAGACGACCAGGGCGCCGGAGTTGCGGACGCAGAAGCGCTCGCCGGTGCGGCCGCGCAGGAACAGCTCGCCGCCGGTGGCGCCGTAGCCGATCGTGTTGCCCGCGATGGTCGAGTACTCGGCCAGGTGGTCGGCGCCGCGGTCGGGACGGACCACGACGCGGCCGCCGGAAAGGCCCTTGCCGACGTAGTCGTTGGCGTCGCCCTCCAGGCGCAGGGTCACGCCCTTCGGCAGGAAGGCGCCGAAGGACTGGCCGGCGGAGCCGGTGAAGGTCAGGTCGATGGTGTTGTCGGGCAGGCCCGCGCCACCGAACTTCTTCGTGACCTCGTGGCCGAGCATGGTGCCGACCGTGCGGTTGATGTTGCGGATCGCGACCTTGGCGCGGACCGGCAGCGCGGTCTCGGCGGAGTCGGCGTTCAGCGCCTCGGCGGCGAGCTCGATGAGCTCGTTGTCGAGGGCCTTCTCCAGGCCGTGGTCCTGCTCGATCAGGGCGTGGCGGACCGCGCCCTCGGGCAGCTCCGGCACGTAGAAGAGCGGCTCCAGGTCGAGACCCTGCGCCTTCCAGTGCGAGACGGCCTTGCTGGTGTCGAGGAGCTCGGCGTGGCCGACCGCCTCCTCGATCGTGCGGAAGCCCAGCTCGGCGAGGAGCTCTCGCACCTCCTCCGCGATGAACTCGAAGAAGTTGACGACGAACTCGGGCTTGCCGGAGAAGCGGTCGCGCAGGACCGGGTTCTGGGTGGCGATGCCGACCGGGCAGGTGTCCAGGTGGCAGACGCGCATCATGACGCAGCCGGAGACGACGAGCGGCGCGGTCGCGAAACCGAACTCCTCGGCGCCGAGCAGCGCGGCGATGATGACGTCGCGGCCGGTCTTGAGCTGGCCGTCCGTCTGGACCACGATGCGGTCGCGCAGCCCGTTGAGCAGCAGGGTCTGCTGGGTCTCGGCGAGGCCGAGCTCCCAGGGACCGCCCGCGTGCTTCAGCGAGGTGAGCGGGGAGGCGCCCGTACCGCCGTCGTGGCCGGAGATGAGGACGACGTCCGCGTGGGCCTTGGAGACACCGGCCGCGACCGTACCCACGCCGACCTCGGAGACCAGCTTCACGTGGATGCGGGCGACCGGGTTGGCGTTCTTGAGGTCGTGGATCAGCTGAGCCAGGTCCTCGATGGAGTAGATGTCGTGGTGCGGCGGCGGGGAGATCAGGCCGACGCCCGGGGTGGAGTGCCGGGTCTTGGCGACCCACGGGTAGACCTTGTGGCCGGGCAGCTGGCCGCCCTCGCCGGGCTTGGCACCCTGCGCCATCTTGATCTGGATGTCGTCCGCGTTGACCAGGTACTCGCTCGTGACACCGAAGCGGCCGGAAGCGACCTGCTTGATGGAGGAGCGGCGCGCCGGGTCGTACAGGCGGTCCGGGTCCTCGCCGCCCTCACCGGTGTTGGACTTGGCGCCCAACTGGTTCATGGCGATGGCGAGGGTCTCGTGCGCCTCCTTGGAGATGGAGCCGTACGACATGGCGCCGGTGGAGAAGCGCTTGACGATGTCGGCGACCGACTCGACCTCGTCGATGGAGATGGCCTCGCGGTCCGACTTGAAGCCGAAGAGCCCGCGGAGCGTCATCAGGCGCTCGGACTGCTCGTTCACCCGGTCCGTGTACTGCTTGAAGATGTCGTACCGGCGGTTGCGCGTGGCGTGCTGCAGGCGGAAGACCGTGTCCGGGTCGAACAGGTGCGGCTCGCCCTCGCGGCGCCACTGGTACTCGCCGCCGATCTCCAGCGCGCGGTGCGTGGCCGCGATGCCGGAGGCCGGGTACGCCTTGGCGTGGCGCGCGGCCACCTCCTTGGCGATGACGTCCAGGCCGGCGCCGCCGATCTTGGTGGCGGTGCCCGCGAAGTACGCCGCGACGAACTCCTCGTTCAGGCCGACGGCCTCGAAGACCTGCGCGCCGCGGTAGGAGGCGACGGTGGAGATGCCCATCTTGGACATGACCTTCAGGACGCCCTTGCCGAGCGCGTAGATCAGGTTCTTGATGGCCTGCTCCGGCTCCAGGCCGGACAGGAAGGTACCGGCGCGCAGCAGGTCCTCGACGGACTCCATGGCGAGGTACGGGTTGACCGCGGCCGCGCCGTAGCCGATGAGCAGCGCGACGTGGTGGACCTCGCGGACGTCGCCGGCCTCGACCAGCAGACCCACCTGGGTGCGCTGCTTGGTGGCGATGAGGTGGTGGTGCACCGCGGAGGTGAGCAGCAGCGACGGGATCGGCGCGTGCTCGGCGTCGGAGTGACGGTCCGAGAGGACGATCAGGTGCGCGCCGTTCTCGATGGCCGCGTCGACCTCGCCGCGGATCTCCTCCAGGCGGGCGGCCAGCGCCTCGCCGCCGCCCGAGACCCGGTACAGGCCCGAGAGGGTGGCGGCCTTCATGCCCGGCATGTCGCCGTCGGCGTTGACGTGGATGAGCTTGGCCAGCTCGTCGTTGTCGATCACCGGGAACGGCAGCGTGACGCTGCGGCAGGACGCGGCGGTCGGCTCCAGCAGGTTGCCCTGCGGGCCGAGGGAGGACAGCAGCGAGGTGACGAGCTCCTCGCGGATGGCGTCCAGCGGCGGGTTGGTGACCTGCGCGAAGAGCTGGGTGAAGTAGTCGAAGAGCAGCCGGGGGCGCTCGGACAGCGCCGCGATCGGGGAGTCCGTACCCATGGAGCCGAGCGGCTCGCCGCCGGTACGGGCCATCGGCGCGAGGATGACGCGGAGCTCTTCCTCGGTGTAGCCGAAGGTCTGCTGGCGGCGGGTGACCGAGGCGTGGGTGTGCACGATGTGCTCACGCTCGGGCAGGTCCGTCAGCTCGATCTCGCCCGTCTCCAGCCATTCGGCGTACGGGTGCTCGGCGGCCAGCGCGTCCTTGATCTCGTCGTCTTCGATGATCCGCTTCTGGGCGGTGTCGACGAGGAACATCTTGCCGGGCTGCAGGCGGCCCTTGCGGACGACCTTGGCAGGGTCGATGTCGAGGACGCCGACCTCGGAGGAGAGCACGACGAAGTCGTCGTCGGTGACCCAGTAGCGGCCGGGGCGCAGACCGTTGCGGTCGAGGACCGCGCCGACCTGGGTGCCGTCGGTGAAGGTGACGCAGGCGGGGCCGTCCCACGGCTCCATCTGCGTGGAGTGGTACTTGTAGAACGCGCGGCGGGCCGGCGACATGGAGGTGTGGTTCTCCCACGCCTCCGGGATCATCATCAGCACGCTGTGCGGGAGGGAACGGCCGCCGAGGTGCAGCAGCTCCAGGACCTCGTCGAAGGAGGCCGAGTCGGAGGCGTCCGGGGTGCAGATCGGGAAGATCCGCTCCAGGGCGCCCTCACCGAAGAGGCCGGACGCCAGCTGGGACTCGCGGGCCCGCATCCAGTTCCGGTTGCCCTTGACCGTGTTGATCTCGCCGTTGTGCGCGACGAAGCGGTACGGGTGGGCGAGCGGCCACGACGGGAAGGTGTTCGTCGAGAACCGGGAGTGGACCAGGGCGATCGCGGAGGCGAAGCGGCGGTCCGAGAGGTCCGGGAAGAAGGGCTCCAGCTGGCCGGTGGTCAGCATGCCCTTGTAGACGATCGTGCGGGCGGAGAGCGACGGGAAGTAGACCCCGGCCTCGCGCTCGGCGCGCTTGCGCAGCACGAAGGCCTTGCGGTCCAGCTCGATGCCCGAGGTCCGTCCCCCAGAGCCTTCGGCCTGGGAGGTACCCCCGGTGACGAACAGCTGCGAGAAGGCCGGCATGGTGGCGCGGGCGCCGTTGCCGAGCAGGTCGGGGGTGACCGGGACCTCGCGCCAGCCGAGAACCGTGAGGTTCTCCTCGGCGGCGATGGCCTCGATCTGCTCCACGGCGACGGCCTGTGCGGTGCCGTCGGCGGGGAGGAAGGCGATGCCGACGGCGTACGCGCCGGCCTCGGGAAGGTCGAACCCGGCCACGTCGCGCAGGAACGCGTCCGGGACCTGGGAGAGGATGCCGGCGCCGTCGCCCGAGTCGGGCTCGGATCCGGTGGCGCCTCGGTGCTCGAGGTTCCGCAATACGGTCAGCGCCTGCTCGACCAGCGTGTGGCCGGCCTCGCCGGTGAGGTTGGCCACAAAGCCGACGCCGCAGGCGTCGTGCTCGTTGCGCGGGTCGTACATGCCCTGCTGGGCGGGGCGACCGTCCATGGGCGACCAGGCGGTGTTGCTGAGGCCGGTCGCGGAGTGCGTGGATGCGGAACGCATCGGCTCTCCCGTCGTCGTCGTGGCATATGTGCATAGCCGAGGGACGACGTTGGCCCTCTGCGAAATTTCGTGCAGATTACATGATGACGACAATCCCGCGAAGCGGATACGTCATTCCAGCATGCGGACACTGCACGGGGCAGACAAGAGGGGACTTTCGCAGGTGTCCTGCCATCGGGACACGGGACGAAGGTCCCGGTACGGGGCGGGCCTCATTGCCCGGCGCCCAGGGGGTCTGTGCCCGGCGGACACGGAATCGAAACCGCCGAGTAACTGGCTACTTATGTTGCCTACTGCATAGTGTCTCACTCCCTGCGCGGTCAGCCTATGGCTCCGCCGATCCAGGTTCCCAGGATGTACGTCACACCCGCGGCCGCGCCACCCAGGACGAGCTGGCGCAGCCCGCTGTACCACCAGGACCGGGCCGTGACCCGGGAGACCACCGCGCCGCAGGCGAAGAGCCCCAGCAGCGCCAGCAGGACCGCCGGCCACAGGGTGACCGCGCCGAGCAGGTACGGGAGCAGCGGGATCAGCGCGCCGAGCGAGAACGATCCGAAGGAGGACACCGCGGCGACCATCGGCGACGGCAGGTCGTCCGGGTCGATCCCGAGTTCCTCGCGGGCGTGGATCTCCAGCGCCTGCTCCGGGTCGCGGGAGAGCTGCATGGCGACCTCGCGGGCCAGCGCCGGCTCGACGCCGCGCGAGACGTAGAGCTCGGCCAGCTCCTCCATCTCGTCAATGGGGTGCCCCAGCAACTGCTGGCGCTCTATGTCCAGTTCGGCGAGCACGAGTTCGCGCTGCGAGGCGACCGAGGTGTACTCGCCGGCCGCCATGGAGAAGGCTCCGGCGGCGAGGCCGGCCAGGCCGGTGACGACGATGACGTGCGGGGCGACGGCGCCGCCGGCCACACCGGTCATCAGCGCGAGGTTGGAGACCAGCCCGTCCATCGCACCGAAGACCGCCGGGCGCAGCCATCCGCCGTTGACGTCACGGTGGGTGTGGTTGTCGCGGTGGGCGGTGTGGAGCGGTGCTTCGATATCGATGATGGACATGACGGCTATCTCCCCTTTTGTACGAGTGGGTGCACAGAGCTGTGCCATGGACGACGCGCGGACACCCACTCCCCCGGAACACCTCGAAACTACGCACGATTTTTGCCGCCCGCCAGCAAGGAAGGCCGTACTTACCTGGGGTTTTGGGGATCGGCGACCGGGTGACGGCGGCCCGCGGCGGGTGTTTCGCGACGAGCGACAAACCTCATGCCATGGCACAAATCCCCCAAGGGCTCAATATGAGTCCCATCAAGTGGAGAGGCGCGCCATGGAGCTGATTGCATGCAATCCGCAGGTCCTCCTCGAACGGGCCCGGGGCGCTCTTCTCGGACTCGCGGTGGGTGACGCGCTGGGCGCCCCCGCGGAGAACATGAAGCCCTCGGAGATCCGGGCGAAGTGGGGGCGGATCGAGGGCTTCGTCTCGGACGACCCGGCGGGTACGGACGATACGGAGTACGCGATCTTCTCGGGCCTGCTGCTGGCCCGCCACGGGTCGGCTCTGACGGTCGCCCACGTCGAACGGGCGTGGCACCACTGGATCGCGGACCTGGACGAAGGCCCGTTCCGCGGCGCGGGATTCTCCGAACGCGGCACCCTGGAGAACCTCCGCCGGGGCCTGGCGGCCCCCATCTCCGCCCAGCACCGGCACGCCTGGTCGGACGGTCTGGCCATGCGGGCGGCCCCCTTCGGCGTCTTCGCTGCGGGCCGCCCGGCGGAAGCCGCCCGGCTCGTCGCCATCGACGGCTGCGTCAGCCACGACGGCGAGGGCATCTACGGCGGCCAGGCCGTCGCGGCCGGGGTCGCGGCGGCGATGGCCGGAGGCTCCGCTGCCTCCGTCATCTCGGCGGCGCTCTCCGTCATCCCCTCGGACTCCTGGACGGCCCGCTCCCTGCGCCGGGCCGTGACGGCCGCCCCGCGCGGCGAGCGGGCGGTGCGCTCGGCGGTGGTCATCGGCGGCTACCCCTGGACGGACCTGGCCCCGGAGGCGGTCGGCCTCGCCTTCGGCGCGTTCGCCGCGTGCGGGGGCGACTTCCCCTCCTCCGTCCTCATGGCGGTCAACATGGGCCGCGACGCGGACACCACGGCGGCCGTGGCGGGCGCGCTCGCCGGCGCGATGTCCGGCGCCCCCGCCATCCCGGCCGCCTGGTCCTCGGCGATCGGCCCGGTCCGCGGAAGCTGCCTCCCCTCGATGCGCGGCTACCACGTCCTGGACATCGCGGACCTCCTCACCCCGGAAACCGAGACCCCCCGATGACCCTGACCCCGACCACCCCCTCCCCCACGGACCGGCCCCCACGGCCGGACACCCCGGAAGCCGCCCACCCGACCGGGCAGGGGCAGACCGGGCAGACCCCCCAGGACGACACCCCGGCCGGGCGGGACCCCGGGCACGGCACCCGGACCGGGCCGGCCCCGGAAGACGGCACCCGGACCGGGCCGGCCCCGGGCACCGGGACGGAGTCCGCCGCCGTACGCGGTGCCGCCGTGCCGGGGGCGGCCGGGCCGCCGGATCC
>NZ_JBEXPT010000100.1:0-24578 GCF_040612195.1 Streptomyces sp. NPDC006450
GCCCGCCCCCCGGGGGGGGGGGGGCCGGGCGACGGCCAGTCACCACGTTCGCGTCACCAAGCCGAGGGGGCCGCATGGAGGCACGCCGCGCCCGCGCCCGCGCCGGCGGACTCGTCGCGCTGGCCGCCTGCATCGGCGTCTGGCTCATCGGCAGCGGCTCCGGCGAGCCCGTCCGGCCCCCGCTGCCCTCCCCCGGTGAGGCACTGAGCGCCCAGGCCCGGTTCCCCGGGGCCATCGCCGCGCTCCCCGGCTCGCCGCCCACCCGGATCCGGATCCCGTCCATCCGGGTGGACGCCCCGCTCACCGGGCTGGGGCTGCAGGCCGACGGCAGTCTCGAAGTGCCGCCGCCCGCCCGCCGGAACCTGGCGGGCTGGTACCGCGAGGGCACCACCCCGGGTGCCACCGGCACGGCCGTCGTCGCCGGGCACGTGGACGACGCCGCCGGGCCCGCGGTCTTCTACCACCTCGGCGCGTTGCGCCGGGGTGCCCAGATCGAGATCGCCCGCGCCGATGGACGTACGGCCGTGTTCACCGTCCACGCGGTGGAGGTCTACGACGCCAAGGCCTTCCCCGACTCCCGCGTGTACGGGTCCGCGCCGCGCGCCGAGCTCCGCGTCATCACCTGCGGCGGGGGCTTCTCCCCGCGCACCGGCTACCAGGGCAACGTGGTCGTCTTCGCCCACCTGACGGGCACGTACTAGACGGCCTGGCTGCGGTGTCCGGGCACGGCCTGGCCGGTGCGGACGACCGCCTGGTCGCCGTGGGGTCCGAACAGGTGCAGGATCTCCACCACCTCGCCTTCGGCGGGGCCGAACCAGTGGGGTTCACCGGTGTCGAACTCGGCGACCTCGCCGGGGCGCAGGGTGAGGCTCCGCTCGCCGATGACGAGGTGGAGCTCGCCGGCGAGCACGTAGAGCCACTCGTAGCCGGCGTGGGTGACCCGTTTCGGCTCCCGGTACGCGAGCACCTGCTTGAAGACCTGGACCCGACCGGGGTACTGCGTCAGGGGGACCAGGACGCTCCCGTGGTCCCTGCGGCGGGGCTTGAGGTGGACGCGCGCGTCACCGGTGACCGGGGCCGCCACGAGCTGGTCCAGGGCCACGCGGTGGGTGCGCGCGAGCGGGAGGAGCAGTTCGAGCGTCGGACGCCGCTTGCCCGACTCCAGTCGGGAGAGGGTGCTCACGGAGATCCCGGTGGCCTGCGCGAGCGCCTCCAGGGTGAGGCCGCGTTCGCGCCGCAGCGCCCGCAGTCGCGGGCCGATGGCGTCGAGGGTCCGCCTGATCTCCGCGTCTTCTGCGAGTCCCGCGGGTTCTGCGGCTCCGGCGGCTTCCGTGTCCGTGTCCATGGGGACATTTTGCGGTACCGGCAAATTTCCTGGGCCTCGGCCGCCACCCGGTCCGAGCATGGGCCGACATCCGAAGCCGGTGGCCGACAGGCCGTCGCGGACCGAAGGCGGACCCATGACCACGACGATCCCGGCCGGGACGGCCGCAGGGCCCGCGCCCGGCGCGCGCCGCCGGTGGACGGTACTGGCCGTCTGCGCGCTGAGCATGTTTCTCATCGGAGTGGACACCACCATCGTCAACGTGGGCCTGCCCGCGATCGGACGCGGTCTGGAGGTGGGCACCCGAGGTCTGGAGTGGGTCGTGGACTCCTACACCGTGGTCATGGCCAGTCTCCTCATCGCCTCCGGCGCCCTCGCGGACCGCTTCGGACGCCGTCGCGTGTTCCGGTGCGGGCTGGTCGTCTTCGGGCTCGCCTCCCTCGCCTGCGCGCTCGCTCCGTCGCTCGGCATGCTCGTCGCGGCGCGGGCCGTCCAGGGGGTCGGGGCCTCGATGCTGAGCCCGGTGGCCCTGGCGATCGTGGTCAACGCGATGCCCGACCCGCGGGAGCGTGCCCGGGCCATCGGGATATGGGCCTCGGTCTTCGGGCTCAGCATGGCCGCGGGCCCGGTCATCGGCGGGGCCCTCATCGCGGCGTTCGGCTGGCGGTCGGTGTTCTGGATCAACGCGCCGGTGATCGTCTGCGCGCTCGTACTGGTCGCGGTGTTCGTTCCGGAGTCCCGCGGACAGCGGGCCCGGCGGATCGACCTGCCCGGCCAGGTGCTCCTCACGACGGCCTTGTGCGTCTCGGTCGGCGTCCTGATCGAAGGCCCCCGCATCGGCTGGACCTCCCCCGCGGCCCTGGCCTGCTACGCCGTCGTCGCGGCGGCCGCGACGGCCTTCGCCCGGGTCGAGCTCCGGCCCGATCCCCTGATCGACCTCGGGCTGTTCCGGCGCCCGCCCTTCGCCTCGGCGGTACTGGGCGCGGTGGCGGTGTTCGCCGCGCTGAGCGTGAGCCTGCTGCTCACCACCCTGTACCTGCAGAGCTCCCGCGGCTGGACCCCGCTCGCGGCCGGGGCGGCGACCCTTCCCATGGCGCTCGGGGCCACCGTGTGCGCGCCGTGGTCCGGCAGCCTCACGGGGCGCCTCGGGCCGCGGCGTCCGCTCCTCCTCGCGGGTGGCTTCACCGCCGCGGGCGGGCTCTGCCTGGTGGGCCTGAGCCCGGACACGGGCGTGCCGCTGCTCCTGCTCGCCTACCTGCTCATCGGCGTCGGGTTCGGCTTCGCCAACGCCCCGCTCACCCATACCGCGGTCGGCGGACTGCCGCCGTCCCGCGCCGGTGTGGCCGGGGCCGTCGTCTCCACCGCCCGCCAGGTCGGATCGGCGGTCGGCATCGCCGTCGCGGGGGCCCTGGCCGGGGGCGCCGACCCGGCGGGCCTCGCCCGGGCGTCCCGGCCGGGCTGGCTGCTCGTGACGGCCTGCGGACTGTTCCTCTGCGTGGTGGCCCGTGCCTCCGGGAGGAATCCTGCCCCGAAGGCGCCGTCCGGCAGGCCCTAGAAGGGAAGCGCGTACCAGCGCCGGTGCACGTACGGCTCGACGCACAGGACCGCGGCGCCCGCCACGACTCCCACCAGGAGCGAGGTCCAGCCGCCTCCGGCGACGAGCGCGGCGGCGCAGGCGGCGGCCACGACCAGCGGCCGGGCCAGGGTCAGCGGGCCGAGCCCGACGACCACGGCGAGGGTGCTGGCCCGGAACGGCAGCGCGAAGTAGGCGGCGAGCGAGAGCGCGACGGCAAGGGCGTAGGCGCCGAGCGGGACGAGGTAGCCGACCCCGCCGTCGGCGAGGACCCCGTACGCCCGGTCGGTGTCCTCGGCGAGCAGCAGGACGGCCCCGGCCGTGAGGGCGGGGGCGAGCAGCAGGACGGCGCCGACCGCCAGCCCGCGCAGGGACGCGCGCAGGACCGCGCTCCGCTTGCGGATCCGGGCGTCCCGGCCGGCGTAGGCGCGGAAGCCGCTGAACGCCGCGTCGACGAGGCCGAGGGCGGCGAGCGGCAGGACCGGGTTCATCGCGCGGCCCCGGCGTCGGACGCGGATCCGGACGCGGCGCCGGAGGAGGCGGCCGCGGCGTCGCGTCCCGGCGGTCCGCCGCGGGTCAGGTGCTCCGCACCCACGAGCCGGCGCGAGGAGCGGCCGAGGGCCTGGCGCAGCGGGTCCTCCAGGTAGGGGCGGAGGCCGATGACCGGACGCAGGGTGGTGCAGAAGGGGTTGGACAGGCCCCGGGGTTCGTAGAGCAGCGGCCGGATGCCCGGTACGGTCGCGGCGCGCAGCAGGGTGTCGTCCGAGTGGGCGCGCCGGGCGGAGACGACCCCGTCGTGGCGGCCGAGCGGATGGCGCATCCGGGCGCGGTGGAACATCCAGGCGCCCACGGGTGCCAGCCGGGTGGCGGCGATGTCGAAGTGGCAGAAGGCGAGTGCCTGGGAGTCGGCCTGTGCCTCGAAGAACTCCGTGAGCGCGGGGCCGCGGAAGTGGTGGAGCACCCCGGTGGAGACGTAGACGGTGGCGACCTCCGGAAGGTCGAAGGCGTTGCCGTGGACGAACCGGCAGTCGAGTCCCTCGGCGCGGGCCAGCCGGTCGGCCTCGGCGACGAGGGCGGCGTCGAGGTCGACGCCGATCAGCTCGACGTTCGGGCCGAGGGCCCCGGTGGACGCCAGCCAGCGGACGAGGTAGCCGAGCCCGGATCCGATGTCGACCAGGCGGAACCGGCCGCGGCGGCCCGCGATCTCGCGGATGGCCTCGAACAGCGGGTCCAGTACGTGCACCAGCCGTTCCCCGATGCGCAGTTCCTCGCTGAGCCGCTGCATCTCGGTGTGGACGCCGATCATCAGCCGGTCCACGGCGAGCGGGTCGAGCACGTCGTCCGGGCCGGCCGGCAGCCCGGCGACGATCCGGGCCGCGCGCGGATCCCCGGCCTGGTCGAGCCGGCGGACCACGTCACCCCGGCGCACCGGCAGCCGCGCCCCGCTGAGCGGGTCGGTGACGGTGATCAGGTCGGATATCTCAAGGTGGGGCACGACGGGAACTTTATCCCCCGAACGCGGTCCGGCCCCAGGTCAGCCCCACTGTTCGAAACCCAGCTTCAGCACCAGGCCGCCGACGACCGTCAGGAGCACTCCGCGGACGAAGCCGCTGCCCTTGCTCAGTGCCATCCGGGCGCCGATCATGCCACCGGCGAGGTTGAACACGGCCATCAGGGCGGCCAGTTGCCACAGCACCATGCCCTGGTAGGCGAACATCGCGAGCGCTCCGCCGTTGGTGCACACGTTGACGATCTTCGCCGTGGCGGAGGCCGTGACCAGGTCGAGGTGGAGCAGTGCCGTCAGCGCCAGCACCAGGAAGGTGCCGGTGCCGGGGCCGATGAGCCCGTCGTAGAAGCCGATGCCTAGACCGGCCAGGGCGATGGCGAGCACGACGCGCCGGCGGCTGACGGGGGCAGCTCCGGGAGCGACGCCGAAGCCGGGGCGGAAGAGGACGAAGGCCGCGACGACCACCAGGACCACCATGATCAGCGGCCGCAGCGCGTCCTTGCTGATGCCGCCGGCCAGGGCGGCCCCGCCCATCGAGCCGACGAGCGCGGCCACGCCGATGCGTACCGCGAGCTTCACGTCCACCGGGGTCTTGCGCAGGTACGCCACGGCCGCGCCCGAGGTCCCCACGATGGACACGGCCTTGTTGGTGCCGAGGACGGTGGCGGGATGGGCGTTCGGCAGGCCGAGGAGCAGGGCGGGCAGGAGCAGCAGGCCGCCGCCGCCCACGACCGCGTCGATCCAGCCGGCAGCGGCGGCGGCCACGCACAGCACGATGATCATGGTTGTCGATATGTCAGGCACGCCCCGACCCTATGGAGGGGTTGGGTGCAGTAGCCATCAATCCCCGGAAACTTGCGCAAAGGTTGAGCTTCGCCCGGCCGGAGCCCGGTCCGGGGCCACGGGAGCCGACGGATCCACCGCCGCCGTCAGCACGCTCGCCGCCAGCACACTGGCCAGCCCGAGCCCGGCCGCCACCCGCCGGCCGGGCGGTACGGACCCCAGCGCGACCAGCACCACCCGCACCGGGGAGGCACGGGGCCTACGATGCCGGGCCCCGGGCACCTGCGACCGTCCCGCCGCCCGCGGCCCGGACCCGCCGAAAGCCACCCCCAGCCCCTCCGGCGCTTGCGGACCGGCCCCGGACCCGCCGAAAGCCACCCCCAGTCCGTCCGGCGTTTGAGGACCGGGCCCGGGCCGAGCCCCGGGAACGGGCGAAGGGCGGGTAGGGGACGACCCCCGCGGAGCGCGAAGGGACACGGGCAGGGCGACGTGCAGCGGGTGGCGCATGGTGCGGCGACCTCTCGGGCGGCGGAAGCGGAAGCGGTGGCGGGCTCAGAAGCCGAAGCACTCGGCGTGGATCCGCCCCGCCGGCACCCCGGCCCGCCGCAGCGCGGACTGCGTGGCGTCCGCCATTCCGCGCGGCCCGCACAGGTACACGTCGTGCTCGGCCAGTTCCGGAACCAGCGCGGCCAGCGCCTGCGGAGCCAGCGGGTCGAAGGCGGCTCCCGACGGCCCGAGCAGGTAGTGCAGCCCGGCCTGCCGTTCGGCGGCGATGGCCTCCAGCTCGGAGCGCAGGACGAGGTGCTCCTCGGCGCCCGCCCGGTAGAGCAGGGTGATGTCCCCCGGCCCGCCGGGCAGGGTCTCGAACAGCGCCCGCATCGGGGTGATCCCGACCCCGCCGGCGATCAGCAGCACCTTGGTCCGGGTCCGCCGGGCGGCGGTGAGCGCCCCGAAGGGGCCGGTGGCGAGGACCCGGGTGCCGGGACGCAGCCGGCGGATCCGGCGGGAGTGGCCGCCGAGGGCCTTCACGGTGATGCGCAGGGTGTTCCCGCGGACCGGCGCCGACAGCGAGAACGGCAGCGCGGTGTGCCACAGCCTGCGCTGCAGGAACCGCCAGCGCAGGAACTGCCCCGGCTCCGCGCGCAGCTCCGCGAGGTGTTCCCCGTAGACGAGGACGGAGACCACCCCGGGACCCTCGTCGCGGACCTCGGCGACGCGCAGCGCGTGCCGCAGGGCTTGGCGTACGGGGACCACGGCGCGGTACCAGAGCAGCAGGACGGCGACCACCGTGTGGGCGAGGGCCCAGAACCAGGCGACGGGCGCCAGGTCCGGCCCGGCGAGCTGGTGCCCGAAGGCGAGGGCGGCGGCGAGGTACACCAGGAGGTGGACCCCCCGCCAGGTTTCGTGGCTGACCCGGCCGCGTACGGAGCGGGCGGAGGTGATGCCGACGGCGACCAGGAGGACGGTCCCGATCGCCGCGGCGGCCAGAGCCGGGTAGCCGAGCAGCTCCCGGACGGCGGAGAGCACGTCGACCCCCTCGTGCACGGCGTAGCCGCAGAGCGCGAAGGCGGCGTGCCCGAAGCAGAGCAGCAGGACGTGGCGGCCGCCCAGCGCGTGCCAGCGCGCGAGCCGGGCCGCGCCGACCCCGTGCTCGACGGCGGGGACCCGGGCCATGAGGAAGAGCAGGACCAGCACCCCGTACCCGGCGAGCAGGCCGGACAGGTGCGCGGCGGTGGCGAACAGCGCGTCGAGCCGGGCCGAGGGCCGCACCTGGGCGGCCCACAGCAGGGCGACGGTCCCCGCCCCGCCGAGCATCCCGCCCTTGACCCGAACCGCCATGTCTCGCTCTCGCATACGGCCACGCTACGGGCGGTCCGGCGGGCTCCCCGGCCCTCCGGTGATCCTTAAGGCGGCCTTGAGGAGCGCCTCACGGACGCTTAACCCGCACGCTGAGGTCGGCGTTCCGTCAGGGAAACAACAGCGATGCCGTGGGGAAACAGCGGCCGCGCACTCTCGTGTCATGACCTCGGAACAGCAACGCGTGGTGGTGATCGGCGGCGGCCTCGCCGGCCTGCGGCTCGCCGCCCGGCTGGGCGGGGACGTCCGCGTCCTCGGTGAGGAGGCGCACGCCCCTTACAACCGGGTCCTCCTCGCGGAGGTCCTGGCCGGCCGGTACGCGCCGGAGGTGACGGCCCTCCCGGCCCCCGGCCCGGCGCTGCGCCGCGGCGTGCGGGCGGTCCGGATCGACCGGGCGGAGCAGGTGGTGCACTGCGACGACGGAACGGTCGAGCCGTACGGCACCCTCGTCCTGGCCACGGGGTCGAACCCGGTCCTCCCTCCCCTCCGCGGCCTCTTCGAACCCGAAGGGCACGACCTCCCCGCCGGGGTCCACGCCTTCCGCACCATGGACGACTGCCTGGCCCTGTCGGACGCCGTACGTCCCGGCGTGCGCGCGGTGGTGATCGGCGGCGGCCTCCTCGGCGTCTCGGCGGCCCGCGCCCTGGCCGAGCGCGGCGCCCAGGTGGTCCTCGCCCAGCAGGGCGAGCGCCTGATGGAACGCCAGCTGGACGCGGAGGCCTCGGAGCTCCTGCGCACCCACCTGGCCGACCTGGGCGTCGAGATCCACACGGAGTGCCGGGTGCGCGGCCTGTCCACGGCGCCCGCGGCAACCCAGCCGCACGCCGTCGGCGGACTCGGCGAAGATCCGGTCCCTCCGGCGTTCGAGGAGCGGGACCGGGCAGAGCCCGCAACGCCCCGCAGGGTCGCCGCTCCCGAAGCCACTCCCGCCCCCGCCCCCGCCCGTGCCCCTGGCCGGCGCCCGGGAACGGGCCCAGCCCAGGGCCACCGCCAGGTCACCGGCGTGGAACTCGCCGACGGCTACCGCCTGGACGCCGACATCGTCGTCCTGGCCTGCGGCGTCCGCCCCCGCACGGGACTGGCGCTGGCCGCCGGCCTCGACGTCGGCAAGGGCATCCTCGTCGACGACAAGCTGCGCACCAGCGACCCCCGCATCCACGCCATCGGCGACTGCGCCGAGCACACGGGCCGGGTCTACGGCCTGGCAGGCCCCGCCCTGGAACAGGCCGAGGTCCTCGCCGACGTCCTCCTCGGCACCGGCGAGGGGATCCCCGCCGGTGCCGCCTCCGGATACACCGGAACCCGCGCCCTCACCCGCCTGACCCTCACCGCCGGCGGCGACCGGCCCCTCGACCTCGCCGCCTTCGGCGAGACCACCCCGCTCCCCGGCGACGACGTGGTCCGGCTCACGGACGCCACCCGCCGCACCTACCGCAAGGTCGTCGTCCGCGGCGACCGCCTCGTCGGCGGGGTCCTGCTCGGCGAACTCTCCAGCGTGGGCGCCCTCGCCCGCAGCTGGGAGGACGGCGAGGCCCTGACCGACCTGCACCACCTGCTCACCGACGACGGAGGCTCCTGATCATGGCCGCAGCCACGCCCACGCCCGCCCCGGCCCCGGCCACCGCCCAGGCCCCCGGGTCCCGCCCCGCCATCGTGCTCATCGGCCACGGCATGGTCGGTCAGCGCTACCTGGAGGCGCTCGCCGAACTCGGCGTCACCGCCACGCACCGGATCACGGTGCTCTGCGAGGAGCCCCGGCCCGCCTACGACCGCGTGCACCTGACCGCGTACTTCTCCGGCAGCACCCCCGAGGACCTCTCCCTCACCCCCGCCTCCTTCATGGAGGAGCACGGGATCGCCCTGCACCTCGACGACCCCGCGGAGACCATCGACCGCGCGGCCCGCACCGTCACCTCCCGCACGGGGCAGGTGTTCCCGTACGACGTGCTGGTGCTCGCGACCGGCAGCTACCCCTTCGTGCCGCCCGTCCCCGGCAAGGACGCCCCGGGCTGTTTCGTCTACCGCACCATCGAGGACCTCCTCGCGATCGAGGAGTACGCCAAGACCCGGACCAGCGGCGCCGTGGTCGGCGGCGGCCTCCTCGGCCTGGAGGCCGCCGGCGCGCTCCAGGGCCTCGGACTCACCACCCGCATCGTGGAGTTCGCACCCCGGCTGATGCCCGTCCAGGTCGACGAGGGCGGGGGCGCGGCCCTGCTCCGCACCATCGAGAACATGGGGCTCACCGTCCACACGGGCGTCGGCACCCAGGAGATCCTCGCCGGCGAGGACGGCGCGGTCAGCGGCATGAAGCTGTCCGACGGCTCCAGCGTCGCCACCGACCTGGTCGTCTTCTCCGCCGGTGTCCGCCCCCGCGACCAGCTCGCCCGCGAGAGCGGCCTGACCGTCGGCGAACGCGGCGGCATCTCCGTCGACGCCCGCTGCCGCACCTCCGACCCGAACGTCTACGCCATCGGCGAGTGCGCCCTCGCCTCCGACGGCCGCGTCTACGGCCTCGTCGCCCCCGGCTACGAGATGGCGGAGACGGCCGCCGCCGACCTGCTGGGCCGCGAGAAGGAGTTCACCGGCGCCGACCTCTCCACCAAGCTCAAGCTCCTCGGCGTGGACGTGGCCTCCTTCGGCGACGCCCACGGCGCCACCGCCGGCAGCCTCGACGTCGTCTACTCCGACTCCCGCTCCGGCGTCTACAAGAAGGTGGTCGTCTCCGCCGAAGGCGTCCTGCTCGGCGGCGTCCTGGTCGGCGACGCCGACTCCTACGGTCTGCTGCGCCCGCTCACCGGCACCGTACCGCCCGTCACCCCCGAGCAGTTGGTCCTGCCCGCCGGCGCCGGCGCACCCGTCGCGCTCGGCCCGGCCTCGCTCCCCGACTCCGCGGTGATCTGCTCCTGCCACAACGTCACCAAGAAGGCGATCACCGCCCACACCACCGTCCCCGAGGTCAAGAAGTGCACCAAGGCGGGCACCGGGTGCGGGAGCTGCCTCAAGGTGATCGGCCAGCTGATGCCGCCCGCCGCCGACAAGGGGCTCTGCGACTGCTTCTCCTTCACCCGCGCCGAGCTCTACGAGATCGTCCGCACCCTGCGCGTGACCTCCTACGAGCAGCTCCTCGACAGCCACGGCCGCGAGGAGGCGCGCGGCGGCGAAGGCTGCGAGGTCTGCAAGCCCACCGTCGGTTCGATCATCGCCTCGCTCGCCCCCACCCTCGGCGCGAGCGGCTACGTCCTGGACGGGGAGCAGGCGGCCCTCCAGGACACCAACGACCACTTCCTCGCCAACATGCAGCGCAACGGCTCGTACTCGGTCGTCCCGCGCATCCCGGGCGGCGAGATCACCCCCGACAAGCTCATCGTGATCGGCGAGGTGGCCCGCGACTTCGGCCTCTACACGAAGATCACCGGCGGACAGCGCATCGACCTCTTCGGCGCCGCCCTCGACCAGCTCCCCCGCATCTGGGCCCGGCTCGTCGAGGCCGGATTCGAGTCCGGGCACGCGTACGGCAAGGCCCTGCGGACGGTGAAGTCCTGCGTGGGCCAGACCTGGTGCCGCTACGGGGTCCAGGACTCCGTACGGATGGCCATCGACCTGGAGCTGCGCTACCGCGGCCTGCGCGCCCCGCACAAGCTCAAGTCGGCGGTCTCCGGCTGCGCCCGCGAGTGCGCGGAGGCGCAGAGCAAGGACTTCGGGATCATCGCGACGGCGAGCGGCTGGAACCTCTACGTCGGCGGGAACGGCGGGGCCACCCCGCGCCACGCCGATCTGCTGGCGCAGGACCTGTCCGACGCCGAACTGGTCCGGCTCATCGACCGGTTCCTGATGTTCTACATCCGCACCGCCGACCGGCTGGAGCGGACCTCCACCTGGCTGGACCGGCTGGAGGGCGGCCTCGACCACCTGCGGGACGTGATCGTGCGCGATTCGCTCGGGCTGTGCGCGGAGCTGGAGTCGCTGATGGCCGACCACGTGGCGCACTACCGCGACGAATGGGCCGAGACCCTGGACGACCCGGAGCGGCTGCGCCGGTTCGTGTCCTTCGTCAACGCCCCCGGCGCACCCGACCCGAGCGTGAAGTTCGTCCCCGAACGCGGTCAGGTCAAGCCCGACCTGACCGTCCTCACCCTGGAGCCCCTGGGAGGCAACCGATGACCGTGGAACTGCAGGTGGCGGAGGGATGGCTCACCGTGTGCGAGCTGTCGGCGCTGATCCCCGGGCGCGGGGTGGCGGCGCTGCTGCCCGACGGGAGCCAGGCCGCCGTGTTCGTCGACCGTGCGGGACGCCCGTACGCCATCGGCAACCGGGACCCCTTCACCGGGGCGCAGGTGCTCTCGCGCGGGCTCGTCGGCTCGGCCGCGGGACGGCTCTTCGTGGCCTCGCCGCTGCTCAAGCAGCGCTTCGACCTGGAGTCGGGGCACTGCCTGGACGACGAGGAGGTGGCGGTCCGGACGTACCCGGTACGGACCGCCGCGACCTCCGTCTGAGGGTCAGCCCTGGACGATCGACGGGTCCATCCACATGATCTCCCAGGTGTGCCCGTCGAGGTCGTCGAAGGCACGGCCGTACATGACCCCGTGGTCCTGGGCCGGGCGGGGCTCGGTGGCCCCGGCCGCCAGGGCCCCGTCGACGAGCGCGTCGACCGCGTCGCGGCTCTCCGCGCTCAGACACAGCAGCACCTCGGAGGTCTTGGTCGCGTCCGCGATGTCCTTGTGGGTGAAGTCCTTGTACCGGGCCTCGGTCAGGAACATGGCCACGATCGAGTCGGTGATGGGCATCGAGGCGCAGTTCTCGTCGGTGAACTGGGCGTTGTAGCCGTAACCCAGCTTGCTCCAGAAGGTCTTGGTGGCCTCAAGGTCCTTGACCGGCAGGTTGACGAAGATCATGGTGGAGGACATCGGGGTCTCTCTTCTCTCGGTGCGCTTCCGTTGCTTTCGAGAGGTAGACCGCGGGGCCGCGGGGAACTCATCGCTCCCGGCGAAGTTTTTTCGGATTTCTCCGACGCGGGATGAACCCGCAGGTCAGACGAGCAGGACGGGTCGGACGGGTCGGACGGGTCGGACGGGTCAGACAACTCTGGCGAACGAGCGCAGCTCCAGGGCAGCCAGCGGTACGAAGCCCAGCCCGTCGGCGCTCTCCAGGGAGGCCCCGGCACCGGCCAGCCGCTTGTGCAGGGCGAGCGCGATCCGCTCGCCCTGGGCCTTGGCCCGCTCCGCGTTCGGCCCCCGGTGCAGTCCGTCGATCGTGGCACGCCACAGCTGCACCCAGCGGCCGAAGTCCTCGGCGGTCATCTCGCGGGCCGACTGGAGGGCCGCGTGCGGGGCGAAGGCGTCGCGCCGGTACTCGGCGCTGCGGAAGAGGGCCCGCTCCCAGAAGTCCGTGATCCGGGGCAGGTGCACGTCGAGGTCGGTGCCGGCGATCTCCGTGAAGAAGGGTCCGATCCGCGGGTCGGCGAAGGCCGCCGTGTAGAAGCGGCGCAGCACGACGTCGAGGTCGGCGCGGCCGGAGATGTCGATGACGGCTGCGTGAGGGCTCATGGGTCCACCATCCTCCCGCACGGGTGCCCTCCCCAGGGCAGAAAGTCCCGCAATACGTCGCCCGGGCGTCTCGCCGTCCCGAAAATCCCTCCGGACGGATTGACCCCGAGCCGGTCGTTCCCCCTTCATATGGAATTGACGTCACGTCAACTCAGCACTTCTAAGTTCCTCGACGCGTGTGCGACTCCGCGTCCGACCGGGCGCGGAGCCTCCTCCTCCCACAGGAGTGACCGTGGAACGTCGTACCTTCCTTCGCGGGGCCGTCATCGGTTCCTCGGCCGCCGCCTTCGGCGGCACCTTGATGCACGGCGCGGCCTACGCGGCTCCCGCCCAGCCGGGCGCCGGCCCCTACGGGCCGCTCGGCTCGGCCGACGCGAACGGCATCATGCTGCCGGCCGGCTTCACCAGCCGGGTGATCGCCCGTTCCGGCCAGAATGTCGGCTCCACCACCTACAAGTGGCACAGCGCCCCTGACGGCGGTGCCTGTTTCGCCGACGGCACGGGCTGGATCTACGTGTCCAACTCGGAGATCTCCTCCACCGGCGGCGCCAGCGCGGTGAAGTTCGACTCCTCGGGCTCGATCACCTCCGCCTACCGGATCCTGTCCAACACGAACCGGAACTGTGCGGGAGGGGCGACCCCCTGGAACACCTGGCTGTCTGCCGAAGAGGTCAGCCTCGGCTACGTCTACGAGACCGACCCGTGGGGTGTGAACCCCGCCGTCCGCCGCTCCGCGATGGGCCGCTTCAACCACGAGGCCGCCGCCGCCGACCCGGTCCGCAAGGTCGTCTACCTCACCGAGGACGACTCCAGCGGCTGCTTCTACCGGTTCGTCCCCACCACCTGGGGCAACCTCTCCACCGGCACCCTCCAGGTCCTCAAGGCCGGCACGGCCACCTCGGGCTCCTTCACCTGGGCCAACGTGCCGGACCCGGACGGCTCCCCGACGGTGACCCGCAGCCAGGTCTCGGGCGCGAAGAAGTTCAACGGCGGCGAGGGCTGCCACTACGCCAACGACACCGTGTGGTTCACCACCAAGGGCGACAACCGCGTCTGGCAGCTCAACGTCGCCACGAACACCTACGAGCTGGCCTACGACGACTCCCTCGTCCCCAGCGGCACGGCCCCGCTGACGGGCGTGGACAACGTCACCGGCTCCTCCTACGGCGACCTGTACGTCGCCGAGGACGGCGGCAACATGGAGATCTGCGTGATCACCCCGGACGACGTGGTGGCGCCCTTCCTGCGGATCACCGGCCAGTCCTCCTCGGAGGTCACCGGCCCGGCCTTCTCCCCCGCCGGCAACCGCTTCTACTTCAGCAGCCAGCGCGGCACGAGCGGCAGCTCCTCGGGCGGCATCACGTACGAGGTCACCGGCCCCTTCCGCGTCTGACCCCTTCGGCCGAGCCCCGGCGGGGTCCACCCCGCCGGGGCGCGGCCGCCCTCACGACACCACGGCCCCACCCTTGAGCAGCGCGGCTCCGAGCGGCGTCACCGTGTGCAGCACGGCGTTGCCCCGCCGCAGGGTGGTGACCAGCCCGGCCTCCCGCATCACCCCGGCGTGCTGGCTCGCGGACGCCAGCGAGACCCCGGCCCGCCGCGCGAGCTCGCTCGTGGTGGCCCCGTCGCCGATCGCCTGGAGCACCACCGAGCGGGTGTGCCCGACGAGCTTGCCCAGGGTCTGCTGGCGGTGCCGGCGCCGCTCCTCCGCCGGCCGGGCCGCCTCCCCGCCGGCGGCCTGCGCCGAGGACAGGTCGGCCGCCGCCGGATACACCAGCACGGGCGGCAGCTCCGGATCGTGCAGGGTCACGGCCGTGCGCCGGCAGAAGAAGGAGGGCTGGAGCAGCAGCCCGCGCCCCCGCAGCCGTACGTCCCGGTCCACGGGGTAGTCGCACTCCAGTACCGGCGCCCGCCACCGCAGCATCGGCGGCAGCGAGGCGAGCAGCTCGTCCGCTCCCCCGTCGAGCAGCGCCCGCCCCCGCGCGGCCCGCTCGGCCTCGATCTGCGCCTGGATGTGGCTCCAGTACGGCTCCACGGCCGCCCGGTGGTACCCGCGCAGCTCCCCCAGCAGCCGGGGCAGGTGCGCGGTGTCGCCCTCCATGAAGTCCCGCAGCCGCCGGGGGACCAGCACCTCGGAGCCGCGGTACGCGGCCCCGCCGGCCGCCGCCGGCATCCCGAAGGCCGCGGCCATGCCGGAGCCCGCTTCCGCGCCCCGGCCGAGCAGGGTGAGTTCGCGGCGCAGCCGCTCGGGGCGGATCCCGCGCAGCGCGTCGAGGCCCACGTCCCACCCGTAGCGCCCCTCCACGGGGGTCAGGAAATCGGGGAAATACCCGCGGCTCGGTATCAGCGCGCCGAGAAGCCGGGTTTCACCATTCAGCCTGGTGCGCGTTTCGGCACGCCAATCGCCGAAGAGCCGGGTATCCCGCCGGTCCCGTAAGCGGTGAAAACTCAGAATCGTTTCCCACAACGCATCCGGACGCCCTGCCATCCTTACGCGCGCGAGGTCCACTCCCGTGAAATGGATACGCAGCACCCGAACCCCCACCTGTGCAACCGCAATCCCCCCGCCCCTCGAGTATGCATGCCGTCACACGTGGTCACCATGGCCTTTCAGCCACAGTTGAAACCCCTTTCGGCGAAGGTGTGACAAGCGAAATCCTGTACTCCGCCGGGCACACTCCGGCGCGACCGAAACGCTCCGCGAAGGCCGTGGGGGGCTTTGCGGGGCCTGGCGGTCGGTCGCACCGGGAAGCGCCGACGTGTCCGGCGGATTGGCGGCAGGCGGTGGACGGGTGGGGATCCGTCCACCGCCTGTTGCCGTTAAGGCATCTGGAACAACATTGAACCAATACTGAGCGGAACGCCGGCCGGAACACCCGGCAGTGCCCGCGACCGGGAACGGCCGGGGAAATGGGACGCGCCTGCCACCGGACGTCAGGGAACCCGGGGGCAGGCGCGGTCAAGGGGGCCCCGTCAGCGGGGCCGGGGAGCGGTCAGCGGCTGTCGCTGCCCTTCGCCTCGGCGGCGGCGCGGCCGGCCTCCAGGCGCGCGACCGGGATCCGGAACGGCGAGCAGGAGACGTAGTCCAGGCCGACCTCGTGGAAGAAGTGGACGGACTCGGGGTCGCCGCCGTGCTCTCCGCAGACGCCGAGCTTGAGGTCGGGGCGGGTGGCCCGGCCGGCCTCGACGGCGCTGCGGACCAGCGTGCCGACGCCGTCCCGGTCGATGGTCTCGAAGGGCGAGACCCCGAAGATGCCCTTCTCCAGGTAGGCGGTGAAGAAGCTGGCCTCGACGTCGTCGCGGGAGAAGCCCCACACCGTCTGGGTCAGGTCGTTCGTGCCGAAGGAGAAGAACTGGGCGGCCTCGGCGATCTGGCCGGCCGTGAGGGCGGCGCGGGGCAGCTCGATCATGGTGCCGATGGTCAGCTTGAGGTCCGTGCCGGTGGCGGCCTCGACCTCGGCGATGACCGCGTCGGCCTCCTCGCGGACGATCTCCAGCTCCTGGACGGTACCCACGAGCGGGACCATGATCTCGGCGCGCGGGTCGCCCTTGGCGTTCTTGCGCTCGGCCGCGGCCTCGGCGATCGCCCGGACCTGCATCTTGAAGAGGCCGGGGATGACCAGGCCGAGGCGGACTCCGCGCAGACCCAGCATCGGGTTCTGCTCGTGCAGCTTGTGCACGGCCTGGAGCAGGCGCAGGTCGTTCTCGTTGGCGTCCTTGCGGGACTCGGCGAGGGCGACGCGCACCGACAGCTCGGTGATGTCGGGCAGGAACTCGTGCAGCGGCGGGTCGAGCAGGCGCACGGTGACGGGCAGCCCGTCCATGGCCTCGAACAGCTCGACGAAGTCCTTCTTCTGCAGCGGCAGGAGGGCACTGAGTGCCTCCTCGCGCTCGTCGTCGGTGTCCGCGAGGATCAGCCGCTCCACCAGTTCACGGCGCTCGCCGAGGAACATGTGCTCGGTGCGGCACAGGCCGATGCCCTGGGCGCCGAAGCGGCGGGCGCGCAGCGCGTCCTCGGCGTTGTCGGCGTTGGCGCGCACCCGCAGGCGGCGTACGCGGTCGGCGTAGGCCATGATCCGGTGCACGGCGGCGACGAGCTCGTCGGCGTCGTCGGCGCCGGCGTGCATGCGGCCCTCGAAGTACTCGACGACCGGGGACGGTACGACGGGTACCTCACCGAGGTAGACCTTGCCGGTGGAACCGTCGATGGAGACGACGTCGCCCTCTTCGACGACCGTCCCGCCGACCGTCATGCGGCGGCGCTTGGTGTCGACCTCGAGGTCCTCGGCGCCGCAGACGCAGGTCTTGCCCATGCCGCGGGCCACGACGGCGGCGTGCGAGGTCTTGCCGCCGCGCGAGGTCAGGATGCCCTCGGAGGCGATCATGCCGTCGAGGTCGTCGGGGTTGGTCTCGCGGCGGATCAGGATGACCTTCTCGCCGGAACGCGACCACTTGACGGCCGTGTAGGAGTCGAAGACGGCCTTGCCGACGGCAGCGCCCGGGGAGGCGGCGATGCCGCGGCCCAGCAGGGTGGTCTTGGCGCCCTCGTCGAAGCGCGGGAACATCAGCTGCGCGAGCTGGGCGCCGTTGACGCGCTGGAGGGCCTCGGCCTCGTCGATCAGGCCCTGGTCCACGAGCTGGGTGGCGATGCGGAAGGCCGCACCCGCGGTGCGCTTGCCGACGCGGGTCTGGAGCATCCACAGCTGGCCGCGCTCGATGGTGAACTCGATGTCGCAGAGATCCTTGTAGTGGGTCTCCAGCGTCGTCATGATCGTCATGAGCTGGTCGTACGAGACCTTGTCGATGGTCTCCAGGTCCGCGAGCGGCACGGTGTTGCGGATGCCCGCGACCACGTCCTCGCCCTGGGCGTTCTGGAGGTAGTCGCCGTAGACGCCGGCGTGGCCGGTGGCCGGGTCGCGGGTGAAGGCGACGCCGGTGCCCGAGTCGGGGCCGAGGTTGCCGAAGACCATGGAGCAGATGTTGACCGCGGTGCCCAGGTCGCTCGGGATGCGCTCCTGGCGGCGGTAGAGCTTGGCGCGGTCGGTGTTCCAGGAGTTGAAGACCGCTTCGACGGCGAGGTCGAGCTGCTCGCGGGCGTCCTGCGGGAACTCTCGGCCGGCCTGCTTGGCGACGATCTTCTTGAAGCGGGTGACCAGCTTCTTCAGGTCGGCGGCGTCGAGGTCGGTGTCGACGGTGACCTTCTTGGCGGCCTTGGCCTCGTCGAGGGCTTCCTCGAACAGCTCGCCGTCCACGTCGAGGACGGTCTTGCCGAACATCTGGATCAGGCGGCGGTACGAGTCCCATGCGAAGCGCTCGTTGCCGGCCTGGGTGGCGAGACCCGCGACGGACTCGTCGGAGAGGCCGATGTTGAGGACCGTGTCCATCATGCCCGGCATCGAGAACTTGGCGCCGGAACGCACGGAGACCAGCAGCGGGTCGTCCGACTGGCCGAGCTTCTTGCCCATCTTCGCCTCGAGGGCGGCGAGGTGCGCGCTGACCTCTTCGCGCAGCTCGGCCGGGGCCTCGCCGCTGTCGAGGTAGACCTTGCAGGCCTCGGTGGTGATGGTGAAGCCGGGAGGGACCGGCAGACCCAGGTTGGTCATCTCGGCGAGGTTGGCACCCTTGCCACCGAGAAGGTCCTTGAGGTCGCGGTTGCCCTCCGTGAAGTCGTAGACGAACTTCTGATCTTTGTTTTCCGACACGGGTCTCGACTCCTCGAGGCTCGGTGGCTGCCCTGACGGCCAGGAACATACCCAGATCGAAGGCTTATGGGTACGTCCACTTGGCGGTCATGTGGCCGTAACCACCTGCGTGCCAGCAGATCTAATGTAACTGGCGAGTAGCCGAAACCTACGAAGACCCTTCAGGTCCCGAAGGCTGAGGTGCCCACTTCGGCCTGTTCCCGCTCCGATGAGCGATCATCGATACATTTGCGTTCAATACTTGAACGCACAAAGGGTGGCACCCAGTGCCACCCTTTGAAAGTCTTACCCGTGACCAAAGCGCTCATCTGAGCGAAACCTCACCCATGCGTGGCGTATGTCACGCCGCGCATGGCGCGTTTTGCCAGCGAATTCTCAGCCTCCGGACGTGTCCTGTTCGGCGTCCTCGCTCACGCCCGCGCAGTCGTACGGATCCTTCAACCAGCCCTCGGGCAGGACAACCCGGTTGTTTCCGGACGTACGACCCCTCGGCCCGTCCGCACTGTCCGGCCAGGGCTGATCCAAATCCAGCTCGCTCAGATGAGCATCCAGCTCGGCCAGGGAGGAGGTGACGGCGAGCTTCTGCCGCATCTCCGAACCCACCGAGAAGCCCTTGGTGTACCAGGCCACGTGCTTACGGAAGTCGATCACCCCGCGCGCCTCGTCGCCGATCCACTCCCCCAGCAGCTGGGCGTGGCGGAGCATGGTCTGCCCGACCTCCCGCAGCGTGGGCTTGTGGAAGTCCTCGGGACGCCCCTCGAAGGCCGCCACCAGGTCGTTGAACAGCCACGGGCGCCCCAGGCAGCCGCGCCCGACGACGACACCGTCGCAGCCGGTCTCGCGGACCATCCGCAGCGCGTCCTCGGCGCACCAGATGTCGCCGTTGCCGAGCACCGGGATCTCCGGCACGTGCTCCTTGAGCCGTGCGATGGCCTCCCAGTCGGCGGTGCCGCCGTAGTGCTGGGCGGTGGTGCGTCCGTGCAGGGCTATCGCGGTGATGCCCTCCTCGACGGCGATCCGGCCGGCGTCGAGGTAGGTGAGGTGGTCGTCGTTGATGCCCTTGCGCATCTTCATCGTGACCGGCAGGTCACCGGCGCCCGCGACGGCCTCGCGCAGGATCGCGCGCAGCAGGTTCCGCTTGTACGGGAGGGCCGATCCGCCACCCTTGCGGGTCACCTTGGGCACCGGGCAGCCGAAGTTGAGGTCGATGTGGTCGGCGCGGTCCTCTTCGACGATCATGCGGACCGCCTTGCCGACCGTCGCGGGGTCGACTCCGTACAGCTGGATCGAGCGAGGCTTCTCGGTCTCGTCAAAGTGGATCAGCTGCATGGTCTTCTCGTTGCGCTCGACCAGGGCCCGGGTCGTGATCATCTCGCTCACGAACAGCCCCTTGCCGCCCGAGAACTCGCGGCACAGGGTACGGAACGGGGCATTGGTGATGCCGGCCATCGGCGCGAGCACCACCGGGGGCTGCACGGTGTGCGGGCCGATCGCGAGAGGCGGGGGGAGCGTGGTCATCCCACCATTGTGGACCAGTCGTGCCGTTGATCGCATGTCTTTAGTTAGGCGTACTATCGGCATCATGCACGAGTTGACCCAGCGGCGGCGGCTGCTGATCCTGACGATCTGCTGCATGAGCCTGCTCATCGTCAGCCTCGACAACACCGTCCTGAACGTCGCGCTCCCCGCGATGCGCCGCGATCTGGACGCCTCCGTGGCCGGCATGCAGTGGACGATCGACGCGTACACGCTGGTCCTGGCCTCGCTGCTGATGCTGGCCGGGTCCACGGCGGACCGGATCGGCCGCCGCAAGGTCTTCATCGCCGGCGTCGTGCTCTTCACCGCCGGCTCGGTGCTCTGCTCGCTCGCGCCGAGCCTGGGCTGGCTGATCGCCTTCCGGATGATCCAGGCCGTCGGCGGCTCGATGCTCAACCCCGTCGCCATGTCGATCATCACCAACACCTTCACCGAACCGCGCGAGCGGGCCCGCGCCATCGGCGTCTGGGGAGCCGTCGTCGGCATCTCCATGGCCGCCGGCCCGCTGATCGGCGGCCTGCTCGTGGACTCGGTCGGCTGGCGGTCCATCTTCTGGATCAACCTCCCCGTCGGCATCCTCGCCCTGATCCTGACCCTGCGCTACATCCCGGAGTCCCGGGCCGACCACCCGCGCCGCCCGGACCCGGTCGGACAGCTGCTGGTCATGGCGCTGCTCGGCTCGGTCACGTTCGGGATCATCGAGGCCCCCGCCGCCGGAGTGGGCTCCCCGCTGATCCTGGGCTGCGCGCTCGTCGCCGTCCTGTCCCTGGCCGGGCTGGTGTCCTACGAGTCACGGCGGACGGAGCCCCTGATCGACCCGCGGTTCTTCCGCAGCGCCCCCTTCAGCGGGGCCACGGTGATCGCGGTCAGCGCCTTCGCCGCGCTGTCGGGCTTCCTGTTCCTGAACACCCTGTACCTCCAGGACGTACGGGGCCTCGACGCCCTGGACGCCGGCCTGTACATGCTGCCGATGGCGGCCTTCGCCTTCCTCTGCGCACCCGTGTCGGGACGGCTCGTCGCCAGCCGGGGACCGCGGCTGCCGCTGGTGGTCGCGGGCGTGACGATGAGCGCGAGCGGGCTGCTGTTCGCCGCGTTCTCGGCCGAGAGCTCGACGCCGATGCTGTTCTGCGGGTACGTGCTCTTCGGAATCGGGTTCGGCCTGGTGAACGCCCCGATCACCAACACCGCCGTCTCCGGGATGCCGCGCGCCCAGGCCGGAGTGGCCGCCGCGGTGGCCTCCACCAGCCGGCAGACCGGCGGGGCGCTGGGCGTGGCGATCGTCGGCGCGGTCCTGGCCGCCGGGATGGCGGGCGGGTCCGGCTCCGCCGCCGCGTTCGTGGATTCGGCCCGGCCCGCCTGGTGGATCATCACGGCGTGCGGACTGCTCGTCCTGTGCGTCGGCTACGCCACCAGCGGCAACTGGGCCCGCGGGACGGCCCTGCGCACGGCCCGCACCCTGGAGTCGGAGGCCGGCCCGGCGCGCACGGGCGCCGCACCCCGGCACTGAGCCGGGGGCTGGAGAACCACGGGGCCGCGCGGCTGACGGACCGGACCCGGCCGGCTGCCGACCGACCGCCTACTCGTCGCAGGCGAAGTCCTCGCCGTGCGAGTCGATCCGGTCCAGCAGGCCGCGCAGCGCGTCCCGGTCCCGGTCCGAGAGGCCGGCGAACAGGTGGAGCTCCACCGCGTCGAGGGCCGCGTTGGTCTTCGCGAGGGCCGCGGTGCCGGCGTCCGTGATGGCCACGTTGTGGCGGCGGCGGTCGGCCGGGTCCCGGCGGCGCTCGACGAGCCCGTCGCCCTCCAGGTCGTTGAGGATCCCGACGAGCACGCTCGGGTCCACCTCCAACCGCTCGGCCAGCGCGCGCTGGCCGACGGGCCCGCCGTCCAGGTGCGTCAGGGTCATCGCGTGGCGCGGGGTGAGTCCGGCGGCGCTCAGCGCCTTCCTCATGCGGGTCTGGGTGATCGATCCGTGCCAGGCCAGCAGCATGCCCAGCCGCTGCGGCGGGTGCGTGGAGTCCTGAGGCGCCGTCATGTCCACATCGTAACAACTCGGAAATGATTGCACTCTGCCGATCGTTGATGGTATTCAATGGTTATTCATTGCCGATCGTTGGAGTTCATCATGTTCATCGCCTATGCCGTCGTCGCCGGACTGCTCGCCCTCACCCTCGCCGCGTCCGCGACCTTCACGCTCCAGCGCAACCCCGCGGTCACGGAGAACATGACGAAGCTCGGAGTGCCCGATTCCTGGCTCCCCCGACTGGCCGCCCTCAAGGCGGCCGGCGCGATCGGCCTGGTCGCAGGCCTGTGGCTGACTCCACTGGGCATGGCCGCCGCCGTCGGCGTGACCCTCTACTTCCTCGGCGCGGTCCTCACCCACCTGCGTGCGAAGGACTACGACGTCGCCCCCGCGGCCGTCCTCACCCTCGTCGCGGCCACCGCCCTGGCCCTGCGCGCGGCGGCCTGACGCATCCCGCACGCCCGGAACGCCGACACCGAGAAGACCGAGCTCCACGGCTCCTTCGCGCGAACGGATGACAGATATTGAAATCTGTCATCCGTCATGCCATTCTCGTTCCATGACGACGAACCCGAGCACCTCAGCGCACACCTCCGCACCGCACCGCACCCTCGGCACCACCGGACCCTCGGTCTTCCCCCTGGGGCTGGGCTGCATGGGGATGTCCGCCCTCTACGGCGAGGCCGACCGGGCGGAGTCCCTCGCCACCATCCATGCCGCCCTCGACGCCGGGGTCACGCTCCTCGACACCGGCGACTTCTACGGCATGGGGCACAACGAGCTCCTCATCAACGAAGCCCTGCGCACCGCCCCCGCCGCGGCCCGCGAGAAGGCGCTGACCAGCGTGAAGTTCGGCGCCCTGCGCACGGTCGAGGGCGGCTTCACCGGGTACGACGGGCGGCCGGAGGCCGTCAGGAACTTCCTGGCCTATTCGCTCCAGCGGCTCGGCCGGGACCACATCGACATCTACCGCATCGCCCGCGTGGACCCCGACGTGCCGATCGAGGAGACCGTCGGCGCCATCGCCGAGGCCGTCGCCGCCGGACACGTCCGGCACATCGGGCTCTCCGAGGTCGGCGCGGACACCCTGCGCCGGGCCGCCGCCGTGGCTCCCATCGCCGACCTCCAGATCGAGTACTCCCTGATCTCGCGCGGAATCGAGGAGGAGATCCTGCCGGCCGCCCGCGAGCTCGGCATAGGCGTCACGGCGTACGGGGTGCTCTCCCGCGGCCTGATCAGCGGCCACTTCACCCGCGACCGGGCGCTGGCTCCGGGTGACTTCCGCGGGATGAGCCCGCGCTTCCAGGGCGGCAACCTCGACCGGAACCTCGACCTGGTCGACGCCCTGCGCAAGGTCGCCGACGAGAAGGGCGTCACCGTCGCGCAGACGGCCATCGCCTGGGTGCTCGCGCAGGGCGAGGACATCGTGCCGCTGGTCGGCGCCCGCAGCCGCGACCGGCTCGGCGAGGCACTGGGCGCCCTTCAGGTCACCTTGACCCCCGCCGACCTCGCGGCCATCGAGGACGCGGTCCCGGCCGGTGCGGCCTCGGGCGACCGGTACCCGGCAGCCCAGATGGCCCACCTGGACAGCGAGCACTGATCCGGCTGTACGGTCGTACTCATGCCACCCGCAGCCGCCGAGCCCCTCACCCCCGAGCGCATCCTCGAAACCACCGAGGAGGTGCTGCGCCGCTTCGGCCCGACCAAGGCGACGGTGGTGGACGTGGCCCGCGCCCTGGGCGTCAGCCACGGCAGCGTGTACCGGCATTTCCCCTCGAAGGCCGCGCTGCGCGAGGCGGTCACCGACCGGTGGCTCGCCAAGAGCGTGGTCATGCTGGAGGAGATCGCCTCCGCTCCGGCCGAGCCGGCCCCCTCCAAGCTGGAAGCGTGGCTGGAGGCGCTGTTCGAGGCCAAGCGCCACAAGGCGGGTGACGACCCGGAGCTGTTCGCGACGTACATCGTGCTGCTCGGCGAGAACAGCGACGTGGTGGACCAGCACCTGACCGAGCTGATCGGGCAGCTGTCCCGGATCATCGGCGAGGGGGTCGCGGAGGGATCGCTCAGCGCGCCCGACGTACCGGCCGCCGCGCGCGCGGTGTTCGACGCCACCGGCCGCTTCCACGACCCGCAGTACGCGGCGGACTGGCTCACGCCGAGCATCACCGCCGAGTTCGAGGCGGTCACCGCCCTGGTCATCCGGGGCCTGCGCGCCTGACCCTGGAACCGGCCGCTCCGGACAGCTTGATCATCATTTGGGACGGCGGGCCCTCGCCCCGCACCGGCCGTGTTCCTACGTTCCCCCTCACCGCACACCATCAGGTCTGGTCCAGGGGGAACCTTGTCCACTCAGCAGGAACCGGGCGCAGCGGTCCGGGCCGCCGGCCCGGTCCGGAGCCGCCGCGGCGATCGGCTGGGCCCTGACCATCGGGTTCAACGTGGTCGCGCCCATCCTCACGTACAACATGCTCACCGACCGGGGCTGGAGCGAGTTCGCCGCGCTTCTGATCTACGGCTTCCTGGTCTCGCTGATCGTCTGGACCATCCGGTTCTCCCAGCGCACCCAGGCCGAGGGCGAGGCCAGGGCCGCGGCCCTGGCGGCGGCGTCGGCAGAGGCGTCGGCGTCGGCGTCGGCAGCCGCGGAGGACCGTCCGGCGCCCGCGTAACCGGGAACCGGCCCGCAAGACGGCTGTGGCCCCGGGGGGGGTGGGGCCCGGGGCCCACCCCCCGGGGCGG
>NZ_JBEXPT010000101.1:0-24211 GCF_040612195.1 Streptomyces sp. NPDC006450
GGCGGGGCCGCACGACGACCCCGCCGACGCGCTCCATATGCTTCGGGCTATGACCGACAGCACCGGGATCGACCCCGAAGACACCAAGATCATCACGTTGGCGCGCAGCGCCCGGGCCCGCAACGGCGTGCCCGAGGGGGCGGCGGTCCGGGACGAGACCGGCCGTACGTACGTCGCCGGAACCGTGGCGCTGGACTCCCTGAAGCTGAGTGCGCTCCAGACGGCCGTCGCGATGGCGGTGGCCAGCGGGGCACAGTCCCTGGAGGCGGCGGCCGTCGTCAGCGCGGCTCAGGCCCCCTCCGAGGCCGACCGCGCGGCGGTCCGCGACCTCGGCGGCCCGGACACCCCGGTCCTCCTGGCGGGCCCGGACGGCACCTTGAAGTCGACCACTGCGGCCGGCGCCTGATCCCTGCGGGGCGGGCCCGGCGGCGGTGCTGCGCGGCGCTGCGGTCCGGCCCTGAGGCGGGGCCGCGACGGCCCGGCCGCGGCCGGGCGCAGGCCCCGGCCGGTCAGGCCGCGACGGCCCCGGCTCCGGCAGTGGAGCGGCGGCGGATGACCATCGCCATCAGGGCGGCCATCGCGCACAGGGCTCCCGAGGCGTACCAGACGGGGTCGTACGAGCCGAAGGCGTCGCGGGCCAGGCCGCCGAGGAAGGCCACTGCCGCCGCGCCGATCTGGTGCGAGGCCAGGACCCAGCCGAACACGATGGCGCCGTCCTCTCCGTAGTGCTCGCGGCACAGCGCGATCGTCGGAGGGACCGTCGCGACCCAGTCCAGGCCGTAGAAGACGATGAAGAACACCATCGGCGGGTGCACGGTCGGGGCCAGCAGCATCGGGAGGAAGAGCAGCGAGACCCCGCGCAGGGCGTAGTACACGGCGAGGAGGCGGCGCGATTCGAAGCGGTCCGTCAGCCAGCCGGAGAACACCGTGCCGATCACGTCGAACACGCCGATCACGGCGAGGAGTCCGGCCGCCGCCGTCACCGGCATGCCGTGGTCGTGGGCCGACGGGATGAAATGGGTCTTCACCAGCCCGTTGGTCGACGCCCCGCAGATCGCGAAGGTGCCCGCCAGCAGCCAGAAGGGGCCGGTCCGGGCCGCCTTGGCCAGGACGCGCAGGGCCCGGCGGGCGGCGCCGGGGACGGGCGCGGGCTTGGCCGTGTACACGCCGCCGTACGGGGTGGTCCCGATGTCCGCCGGGTGGTCGCGCAGCAGCAGCCAGACGAAGGGCACGACGGTCAGGGCCGCCAGCGAGACGGTGACCGACGCCGGGCGCCAGCCGTGGTTCTCGACCAGCCAGGCCAGCAGCGGCAGGAAGACCAGCTGGCCGGAGGCCCCGGCGGCGGTCAGGATGCCGGTGACCAGGCCGCGCCGGGCGGTGAACCAGCGGTTGGTCACCGTCGCGGCGAAGGCCAGGGCCATCGAGCCGCTGCCCAGGCCGACCAGGACGCCCCAGTAGAGGATCAGCTGCCAGGAGGTGGTCATCCACACGGTGGCCACGGAGCCGGCGGCTATGACGGTCAGCGCCACGGCGACGACCCTGCGGATGCCGAAGCGGTCCATCAGCGCGGCGGCGAACGGCGCGGTGAGCCCGTACAGCGCGAGGTTCACGGAGACGGCGAGGCCGATCGTGCCGCGCGACCAGTCGAACTCCTCGTGCAGCGGCTCGATGAGCAGACCGGGCAGCGAGGCGAAGGCGGCGGCGCCGATGATCGTCACGAAGGCGACGGCCGCGACGAACCAGGCGCGGTGGACGCGGTGGACCCGGTGCGGCCCTCGCAGCGGTGCGCCGGCGGTGGAGTCGGGGCCGGCGGCGGCCGGGCCGGGAGCGGGCGTCGGTGCGGGGGAGGAGCCGAGGGAGGAGCCGAGGGAGGAGCCGAGGGAGGGGCCGGGGCCCGGGTCTGTCTGCGTCACGTCGACAGTTTCCGGCCGCCGGGGACGCGCACGACAGTGGCCTGACCGACACCCTTCGATATGATCGGGCCATGGAGACCCGTGCTCACCGTGTCCACCGTGTGGTCGTACTCGCCCTCGCCGGGCTGCTGCCCTTCGAGCTGGGCATCCCGCACCGGATCTTCGGGCGGGCGAAGGATTCCGCAGGCCGGCCGCTGTACGAGATCCTCACCTGCGGACTCGCCCCCGGCCCGGTGCCCACGGACGCCGACTTCGACATCCACGTCGAGCACGGCCCCGAACTGCTGGCCACGGCCGACACGGTGGTGGTCCCCGCCTCCTACGAGCTGGGCCCGGTCCACGACGAGGGCCGGCTCACCCCCGAACTGGCCGTCGCCCTCGGGCACATCAGGCCCGGCACCCGGCTCGTCTCCATCTGTACCGGCGGCTACGTCCTGGCCGCCGCCGGGTACCTGGACGGCCGCCGGGCCACCACCCACTGGTCCTCCGCCGAGCACTTCCAGCAGACCTTCCCGGCCGTACTGGTCGACCCGGGCGTGCTCTACACCGACGACGGGGACGTGCTCACCTCCGCCGGAGTCGCCGCCGGGATCGACCTGTGCCTGCACATCGTGCGCCGGGACCACGGCGCGGCCGTCGCCAACGACGTGGCCCGGCGCACCGTCGTACCGCCGCACCGTGAGGGCGGGCAGGCCCAGTTCATCGAGCGCCCGGTGCCGCAGCCGCAGCGGTCGGCCACCACCGCGGCCCGCGCCTGGGTGCTGGACCGGCTGCACGAGCCGCTGCGGTTGACCGACCTGGCCCGGCAGGAGGCGATGTCGGTACGGACCTTCACGCGCAGGTTCCGCGAGGAGTCGGGGCTCAGCCCGGGCGAATGGATCGTCGGGCAGCGGGTGGAGCGGGCCCGGGCGCTGCTGGAGCAGACCGACCTGCCGATGGAACACGTGGCCCGGGAGGCGGGCTTCGGGACCGCGCAGTCCCTGCGCAAACACGTGCAGGCGGCACTCGGCGTGAGCCCGACGGCCTACCGGCGGACCTTCCGGGACGCCGAACAGGGCAGCACGCTGCCATCTCCTGATGGGACATCAGTTGTTGCCGGGTCCGTGCATTGACTTATCCCCCCGCCCGCTCGTGAATGGCCCCCTGGCGGGGTACGGGATCCCAGGGGGCGGTCAGTGCGGACTTCGGCGCGAGCGACGGCGCGGACAACGGCGCGGACAACGGTGCGGCACAGAGGGTGGTCGGCGGCCGTCGGCATGGCGGTCCTGGCCGCCGCGACCGGGGGAGCGCTGAGCGCGCCCGCCGCCGCCGAGGGGGAGACCCCCGCGGGGCAGGTCGAGTTCCCGACGCACTGCCTGCCGCCGCAGGAAGCCGGACTCCCGCCGGCCGACGGGCCCACCACCGCCCGGATCACCGTCGACGACCCCACGCCGCGCGTCGGTGACACCGTCACCGTCACCTACCAGGTGACCCGGACCCCCGCCGTGAACCCGCTCTCCGTCGGCCTGCCCGCCGACGTCCTCACCCCGACCGGGCGGATCGTGCTCGGGGGCGTGCAGACGGGCGAGGTCACGGTCGTCGGGGCCAAGCGCAACGATCCCGTCGAGGCGGGCGGAGTGCTGCCCGCCGTCACCATGACCGGCACCTTCACCGTCACCGCCCCCGGGGAGATCACCCTGACCCCGGGCGGCTACACCCTGCACACCGGCCACCTGCTCGAACTGGACACCGTCTGCGCCGCCGCCTCCGGGAGCGTGCCGCCGGACCCGGACCCGGACCCGACACCGTCCGCGCAGCCTTCCGGGTCCGCGTCGGCATCCGCGGCGCCGTCCCCGCCCCCGTCGCCGCCGTCCCCGCCCCCGTCGCCGGCGTCCCCGCCCCCGTCTCCGTCTTCGTCCTCGCCGGCGTCGGAACCGCCGAGCCCTTCCCCTTCCCTGGCCGGGCCGCCGGTCGCTCAGCGGATCAACGCGAGCCCGCTGCCGGCGGCCAACGTGCGCGCCGTCGCGCTCGGTACGGCGGCGGGAGCCCCGGGGGCCGAGGTCAAGGTCACCGGAGCCGGTTTCGCCCCCGGCGCGGAGGTCACCGTGGCCGGCCGGGCGGGTACCGCGGAGACCGCCGACCGGGTCACGGCGAAGGCCGACGAGCTCGGCGTGGTCCTCGCGGAGCTGCCGGTCACGGACCGGGCGACCACCGCGGTCGTGGCGTACGAGGGCGCGGCCTGGACTCCGGAGCGGGGCTCCGGCCCGTCCGCGTACACGGTGATCGTCGCCGCCCCGCTGCCGCCGGGCAGCCAGACGGTGACGGCGGTCGTGGAGCCGGGCGAGCTCGGCATGACGCAGGAGGGCGACGCCGTGACCCTGGCCGCGGTCCCGTACGGGGACGGGGGAGCGGCGGCCGGACGCATCGGCACCGTCACCGTCAAGGACACCCGCGGCGGGCCGGCCGGATGGTCCCTGATCGGCAAGGTCACCGATTTCACCGGCTCCGGCGGGGTCCGCATCCCGGGCGCCTCCCTGAGCTGGACCCCGACGTGCGCGGCCGCGCCCGGCAGCCCCAGCGCGTGCACGCCGGGCAGCGCGGGCACGGTCGGGCCGGACGGCGCGGTCCTGGCCTCCACCGGTGACGCCCCGCTCGTCGGCGGCACCTTCGCCGTCGACGCGACCGTCACCCTCCAGGTGCCCCCGTACACCCCGCCGGGCGCCTACACGGCGGTGCTGACGCTGACGTTGTCGTGACCCGGTCCGGTCGGCCCCCCGTCCCGCTGCGCGGGGCGAAGCCCCCTACCCGCCCTTCGCCCGTTCCCCGGGGTTCGGCCCCGGACCCGTTGCCGGGTGCGGCGCGCTGGTGTCGGCCATGTCCAGCCTCGCCGGCGGGTGAGGCGCTGGGCCTGGGGCGGAGCCCCAGGGGGGTCCGGGCGCAGCCCGGGGAGCGGGGGAGGGGCGGGGCGGGGAGAGGAACCCCCTGGAACCGCCCCGCGCGCGCACGGCAACGCCTGGCCCGGGCGACGGCCGCCGCCGCCGTGCTGGTCGGCCTCGGGATCCTTCTGCTCGGCGGAGCCGGACCCGCCGCCGCCGCGGACAACGGGCAGTGGGCCGTCCTGCCTGCCGCCAACGCGCTCGGCCAGCGCCCGTACTTCTACCTCGCCGCCGGCCCCGGCCAGGCCGTCACCGACTCCGTCACCATCGCCAACCGCACCGACCGGCCCCGCACCTTCCGCCTCTACGCCGCCGACGCCTACAACACCGCCCGCGACGGCGGCTTCGCGCTGCGCGGGCCCGAGGAGCCGCGCACCGCCACGGGTGCCTGGACGGCGCTGGCACGGGAGCGGATCACCGTCCCGGCGAAGACGGCGGTCGACGTCGGCTTCACCCTCACCGTTCCCGACCGGGCCGAACCGGGGGACCACCCCGGAGCCGTCGTCGCCCTGGAGGACCGGCCGGCCGACGCGGCGGTGCGGGGCACCGCCGGAGAGGGGATAGGGATTCGGCAGGCCGTCGCGGCCCGCCTCTACCTCCGGGTCACCGGTCCCACCGCCCCCGCCCTGGCCGTCGAAGACCTCCGCACCGACCGCGGCGGCGCCGGCGGCGCGGAGATCTCGTACACCCTCCACAACCTCGGCAACGTCACCCTGCGCCCCCGCGCCACCCTGACCGTCTCCGGAACTCTCGGCCGGGGCCTCCTCTCCCGCCCCCTCGCCGACCTGCCCGGCGAGTTGCTGCCCGGGCAGCGGGTCCGGCTCACCGCACGCTGGGCGGACCCGCCGGTCCTGGAATGGGCCCAGGTCGCGGTGGTGGCGCGGGCCGACGGGACGGCCGCCCGGGCCGCCACCGGACATGCCGCGCACCCCGCCCTGAACGGGCTGCTGGCGGCCGGTCTCGTGCTCGTGGCGGCAGTCTGGTCGGCGCTGGGAGCCGCATCGGGGAGAATGGCCCGTATGAGCGATCGTTCCCCCGAGACCACCAGCCCGCACCGTGCGGGCTTCGCATGCTTCGTCGGCCGTCCCAACGCGGGGAAGTCGACCCTGACCAACGCGCTCGTGGGTACCAAGGTCGCGATCACCTCCAACCGGCCGCAGACCACCCGCCACACGGTCCGCGGCATCGTGCACCGCCCCGACGCCCAGCTCGTCCTGGTCGACACGCCCGGCCTCCACAAGCCGCGCACGCTGCTCGGCGAGCGACTGAACGACGTCGTGCGCGCGACCTGGTCCGAGGTCGACGTGATCGGCTTCTGCCTGCCCGCGGACCAGAAGCTCGGCCCCGGTGACAAGTTCATCGTCAAGGAGCTCGCGGGGATCAAGAAGACCCCCAAGATCGCCATCATCACCAAGACCGACCTGGTCGAGTCCAAGGTGGTGGGCGAGCAGCTCATCGCCGTGCACCAGCTCGCCGAGGAGCTGGGCTTCGAGTGGGCCGAGATCGTGCCCGTCTCGGCGGTCGGCGACACCCAGGTCCAGCTGCTGGCGGACCTGATCGCGCCGATGCTGCCCAAGAGCCCGCCGCTGTACCCGGAGGGCGACCTCACCGACGAGCCCGAGATGGTCATGGTCGCGGAGCTGATCCGCGAGGCCGCGCTGGAAGGCGTACGGGACGAGCTCCCGCACTCCATCGCCGTGGTCGTCGAGGAGATGATCCCCCGGGAGAACCGCCCGGCGGACCGTCCGCTGCTGGACATCCACGCCAACCTCTACATCGAGCGGCCGAGCCAGAAGGGCATCATCATCGGCCCGAAGGGCGCCCGCCTGAAGGAGGTCGGGATGAAGTCGCGCAAGCACATCGAGGCGCTGCTGGGCACCCCGGTCTTCCTGGACCTGCACGTGAAGGTCGCCAAGGACTGGCAGCGCGACCCCAAGCAGCTGCGCAAGCTCGGCTTCTAGGCGGCCGGTTTCCCGGCGGGCTCCTCAGGGGCTCCTAGGGGAGCCGCCGCACCTTCACCGCGTTGTCCGTACGGGTCCCGGGCCGGCCGTCAGGCTGGTTCTGGACCCGTACGTGTTCCTCCGCCAGCAGGACCTCCCAGGCGCCGGGCTCCAGTTCCAGCTGGGCGAGGACCTCGTCCGGCGTCGGGAAGGCCACCTCCGGACGGTCCTCCTGCCAGGACGGCCAGCCGGCGTGGCCGACGACGAGCAGGATCCCGCCGGGGGCCACGGCCGCGGCGGCCCGGCGCAGGACCCGCTCGCGCGGGAACTCCCCGAAGGTGTGCAGGAAGCACGCGGAGACCAGGTCGTACTCGCCGGCCGGGAAGGACTCCGCGAGATCGTGCCGCTCCCACGCGGTGCGGTCCGCGACCCCGGCGTCGGCGGCGTGGGCCGCCGCCCGCTCCAGGGCGACCCCGGAGATGTCCGTCCCGGTCACGTACCAGCCCCGCCGCGCGAGCCAGACGGCGTCGCCGCCCTCTCCGCAGCCGAGGTCCAGGGCCCGGCCGGGAGCGAGGGGGGCGGCCTCCCGGGCCAGCACGGCATTGGCCTCGCCGCTCCAGATCCTCTCGCTCTCGCGGTAGCGGGAGTCCCAGAACTCCTCGCCCACGAACTCGGTCCCGGTCCCGGTCCCGGTCTGGGTCCCGGTCTGGGTCTCGGTTTCGGGAGAGTGGGTGGCGTGGTCGTGCGCGTGCGCCATGGCGGCCTCTTTCGGTCGGAACGGGTACGGGTTGCCCGCGCCTTCGATGCTCCGCCCCGACCGCGGCCCCGGCCAAGCGACCTTGCCGTTCCCGCAAGACAACGGGTTCAGAGTTGCGCGGGACGCCCCCAGTCCGGCGGCAACAGTGTGGCGAAGCCGCAGCCGTTGTCGCGCAGCACCACGGAGCCGGCTGTCCCGCGGTCCTCGAACTCGTCCCCCTCGGAGTACGAGCGGTACGCGGGCGGGAAGCGGATGCCGAGCTCCCGCTCCGCCTGCGCGACCTCGGCCCCGGTCAGCGGCGGGTGACCCGGCGGCGGTGGCACGGCGGGCCGTCCCGGGCCCGGGGACCCGTACGCGGCCGGGTCACGCGGCTGCGGGCGTCGGCGGCCCAGCAGCCGGCCGATCACAGCGGCCGGTCCGCGATCAGGGCCGTGCCCACGGAGCGGAAGCCGAGGCGGGCGTAGAGGCGGGCCACGTCCTCGTCGCCCGCCGACAGGAAGACCGTGCGGGCCCCGCGGGCCAGGGCGTCGGCGACCAGGGCCGCCGTCACCGCGAGGGCCAGGCCCTGGCGGCGGGCGGAGGGGAGGGTGCCGACACCGACGACCTCGGCGACGTCGCCGACCGGGATGTACTGGCCGGAGCAGAGCACCACTCCGTCCCGTACGGCCGCGGCCAGGGCGCTTCGGCCCGTGGTGATCGACTCGGCGACCCGGACCCGGCGGCCCTCCGAGGCCGGGTCCCGCTCCGCCACCGCGAGTTCCGCCGGGCCCGCTTCGCCCACCGCCGTGCCGGGCGCGGCGAAGGCGAGCATCGGCACCGTCACCGCCGGGCGCAGCAGCGGGTCGGCCGCGCCGAGTACGCGTACGTCGGGACGGGCCGGGGGCCGTACCGCCGTGGGGTCGAGCACCATCAGCGGATGCGCGTGGACGGTCAGCCCGGCGGCCTCCGCTGCGGCCCGCAGGGAGGGGGTGGTTTCGGCCACCCACTCGAAGGCCTCGGGGATCCGCAGCTCCCGCTGCCGGGCCAGTACCCGCTCGACGTCGGCCACGGAGACCGCGCCGTCGCCACCTGCACCGACGTCACCGCCGCCGAGCGCGGGCCGGGCGTAGTAGGGCCAGCCCGCGCCCTCCTGGACGAACAGGGTCAGCGGGCCGAAGTCCTCGGCCCGCGCACCGCCGGCCCGGGGCGCCGCGTCGTAGTACCGCTCCAGCTCGGACAGGGTGTCGGAAGTCGTGGTCATCCGGCCATCCAAGCAAGTGATCCCTGGTCAGGCACCCTCTTTAAGGACGCGGGAGATCAGCGAGCGCTGCGCGTCCGAGAGGTTCGGGTCCTGGCAGAGCACGGTCCGGCCGTCCACGGTGATCCGGTACGAGAATCCGTCCCGGACCCGCTCCGCCGGATGTCCCGGCGGGCCGGGGCGCAGGGCCAGCTGAGCCAGCGCCTGCCACTCGTCCTCGTCGGGCAGGCCCGAGGTGTCCACCTCGCCCCGCCGCTCGATCCCCGCGAAGCCGCCCGTCCGCACCACCTGAATCCGCATGACCGCCCTTCTACCCCACCCCGACCGTCGACCACGCCTTCTGCAGTGCCTGGTGTTCCGCGCCACCGTCGCCGTACCGGGTGACGGCCGCGGCGGTCGTCAGGGCGGCGAACCGGGCGAAGTCGGCCTTCGGGCCCAGCTCCCCGCCGGTCAGGGTGTCGTACCAGATCCGTCCGGCCCGCTCCCAGGCCTTGCCGCCGAGCTCGGTCGCGACGAGGTAGAAGGCGTGGTTGGGGATGCCGGAGTTGATGTGCACGCCGCCGTTGTCGCGGGAGGTGCGGACGTAGCCGTCCATGGTCGCGGGCTGCGGGTCCTTGCCGAGCTCGTCGTCCTCGTACGCCGTCCCGGGCGCCTTCATCGACCGCAGGGCGGAGCCGCTGTCCACCGAGGGACCGAGCAGTCCGGCGCCGATCAGCCAGTCGGCGTCCTCGGCGGTCTGGTCCAGGGAGTACTGCTTGATGAGGGAGCCGAAGACATCGGACATGGACTCGTTGAGGGCGCCGGACTGGCCGTAGTACTCCAGGTCGGCGGTGTGCTGGGTGACCCCGTGGGTCAGCTCGTGGCCGATGACGTCCACGGACACGGTGAAGTCGAGGAAGAGGTCGCCGTCGCCGTCGCCGAACACCATCTGGCTGCCGTCCCAGAAGGCGTTGTTGTACAGCCGGTCGTAGTGGACGCTGGCGTTCAGCGGCAGTCCGGCGTCGTCGATGGAGTGGCGGCCGAAGCCCTTGAGGAAGAGCTCGAAGGTGGCCCCGAGCCCGGCGTAGGCACGGTTGACGCTGGCGTCCTGGCCGGCCTCCTCGCCCTCGCCGCGGACCTTCTTCCCGGGCAGCCGGGTGCGGTGCTCCGCGTCGTAGACGGTGCGCTCGGGGGTCTGCGAGGGCGTTTCCACGGCAGGCGGGAGCACCGCCATCAACCGCCGGACCCGGTGGGAGGCGTCCAGCTCGAGGGTCCGCCGCGCGGCGGCGGCGCGTGCGGGGTCCTCCGACCGGGCGATCTTGTCCAGGAGGTGCGGCGGCACCACGGTGCAGAAGACGGGGTGGCGGGGGGCGAGGAAGGCATCCATGCCCGGCAATGTGGCAGCGGGTGACCCTCATGTCACTAGGTGCGACCATGATTCATTCGGTCGTGTCATACGCCGCCCCGGGGTGGCGATCTCGCGGCGCGGCGCACGTGCGCCATCACCATCGGTGACGATGTGATCGTACGTGTGAACCCGATGGCCATCGGTGGATCGACCTGAGCTTGTTGTACGGAAAGAGGCTTAACTCACAAAGGGTGCAAAACGGACCCACGGGTCTTGCATACTGGAACAGCCCCCGCAATACGGGGCGGCTCGGTTAGGCTCGGCCCATCATGCGTTTCGGGCTGCTCCTCCTTAGCTGCCGCGGCGAGGGCCTGTAGTCGTAGGCCGACCCCCTCCCCGCGGAGTTTGGTGTTGCGGTTTTGCGACCGTCCGTCGGCCGTCCCAGCGAACTACACGCGGACACGCGAGGAGCCCTACGCCATGAGCCAGCACACTTTCGTCGGTCGCCCCACGCCCATCACGAACGCGACCCACACCCAGAAGCCCTCCGGGATGCCCATCCACAAGTACGGCTCGTACGAGCAGGTGGACATCCCCGACCGCACCTGGCCCGAGGCCCGCGTCACCCAGGCGCCCCGCTGGCTGTCCACGGACCTGCGCGACGGCAACCAGTCGCTGATCGACCCGATGACCCCCGCCCGCAAGCGCGAGATGTTCGACCTGCTGGTGCGCATGGGCTACAAGGAGATCGAGGTCGGCTTCCCGTCCTCCGGTGAGACCGACTTCAACTTCGTGCGCTCCATCATCGAAGAGGGCGCGATCCCGGACGACGTGACCATCTCCGTACTGACCCAGGCCCGCGAGGACCTGATCGAGCGGACCGTGGAGTCGCTGGTCGGCGCCAAGCGCGCCACCGTGCACCTGTACAACGCGACCGCGCCCACCTTCCGCCGGGTCGTCTTCCGCGGCTCCAAGGAGCAGATCAAGCAGATCGCCGTCGACGGCACCCGCCTGGTCATGGAGTACGCCGACAAGCTGCTGGGCGCCGACACCGTCTTCGGTTACCAGTACAGCCCGGAGATCTTCACCGACACCGAGCTGGACTTCGCCCTGGAGGTCTGCGAGGCCGTCTGTGACGTCTGGCAGCCGGCCGAGGGCCGCGAGATCATCCTGAACCTGCCCGCCACCGTGGAGCGCTCCACGCCGTCCACGCACGCGGACCGCTTCGAGTGGATGGCCCGCAACCTGACCCGCCGCGAGCACATCTGCATCTCCGTGCACCCGCACAACGACCGCGGCACCGCCGTGGCGGCCGCCGAGCTGGCCCTGATGGCCGGCGCGGACCGCATCGAGGGCTGCCTGTTCGGGCAGGGCGAGCGCACCGGCAACGTCGACCTGATCACGCTGGGCATGAACCTGTTCTCCCAGGGCATCGACCCGCAGATCGACTTCTCGCAGATCGACGAGATCCGCCGCACCAGCGAGTACTGCAACCAGATGGAAGTCCACCCGCGCCACCCCTACGCGGGCGACCTCGTCTACACGGCCTTCTCCGGCTCCCACCAGGACGCCATCAAGAAGGGCTTCGACGCCATGGAGGCCGACGCGGCCGCCCAGGGCAAGACCGTCGACGACATCGAGTGGGCGGTCCCGTACCTGCCGATCGACCCGAAGGACGTCGGCCGCTCCTACGAGGCGGTCATCCGGGTCAACTCGCAGTCCGGCAAGGGCGGTATCGCGTACGTCCTGAAGAACGACCACAAGCTGGACCTGCCGCGCCGCATGCAGATCGAGTTCTCGCGGATCATCCAGGCCAAGACCGACTCCGAGGGCGGCGAGGTCACCCCGAAGGCGATCTGGGACGTCTTCCAGGACGAGTACCTGCCCAACCCCGAGAACCCGTGGGGACGCATCCAGCTGCGCTCCGGCTCGACGGCCACCGACAAGGACGGCACCGACACGCTGACCGTCGAGGCGGTCGTGGACGGCGCCGAGGCCGTGCTGAACGGCACCGGCAACGGTCCGATCTCGGCCTTCTTCGACGCGCTGGCCGCCATCGGCATCGACGCCCGCCTGCTGGACTACACCGAGCACACGATGAGCGAGGGCGCCTCCGCCGTCGCCGCCTCGTACATCGAGTGCGCGATCGACGGCCGCGTCCTGTGGGGCATCGGCATCGACGCGAACACCACCCGCGCCTCCCTGAAGGCGGTCATCTCCGCCGTCAACCGCGCGGGCCGCTGACCCGTCGGGACGAGAACCCCGCCCCTCCCTTCCGGAGGGGCGGGGTTCCGCCATGTCAGCGGGGCATCAGCGCCGCCACCCGCTCCGTACGGATGGTCCCGGGGGCCACGGCGTTGACCCGGATCCCCCGCGCGGCCCGCTCCGATGCCGCTCGCGGCTCCGGTCACCGGACGGGACTTCTCGTTCATGCCGCCGAGGGCAGGCAGGCCGGGCAGGGCGCGGGGACCGGCCGCGGGGACGGGCGGCCAGGTGGGAGGGGGTGCGGGGCGGTGCGCGGGCAGGGGCGCAGATCGGCCAAGTACGGCAGCCGGGCGATGTTGTCTTGTCACACGACTGACGCATCCTCACCGATGTGGCTAACATCACGCCAACCCGGCGATGTTGCCGGAAGGTTACGGAGGTGCGACGTGCTGCCAGTTCGGGGTGGGGACGGCCGGAGGCTGACGGTCTGGGGGATCCGCACCACCTGGAGCACCGTGGGGGACGGGGAGTTCTTCTGCCCCGACTGCGGTGGCGACCGCAACTACCGCCGGCGTACCGGACGCCGCCGGTTCACCGTCCTCGGGGTGCCGCTGCTGCCCCGCGGGCAGGTGGGTCCCGTCGTCGAGTGCACGGGCTGCCGTGAGCGGTTCGGCACCGAGGTCCTGGACCACCTCACCACGACCCGCTTCTCCACGCTGCTGCGCGACGCCGTGCACACCGTGACCCTGGCCGTGCTGGCCGCCGGCGGGACCTCCTCGCGCAGCGCGCTGGAGGCCGCCGCGGGCGCCGTGCGGTCCGCCGGGTTCCAGGACTGCACCGAGGAGCAGCTGGAGTCCCTCGTCGAGGGGCTGGCCGCCGAGGAGGGACGGCTCGGGCTCTACGACGGCCCCGACTGCTTCGGCGCCGCGCTCTCCATCGAGCTGCACGAGGCCCTGGAGCCGCTGGCCCCGCACCTGGCCGGCCCGGGCCGCGAATCGATCCTCCTGCAGGGCGCGCGCGTCGCGCTGGCGGACGGCCCGTACATCCCCGCGGAGCGCGAGGTGCTCGCGACCGTGGGCGCGGCGCTGCGCATCGACGCGGACGAGGTCGCGCGGCTGCTGTCGGCGGTCCGGGCTCCGTAGGGGCCGGGACCGGTCCCCTACAGGCCCTGCGAGGCCCCTGCGGGGGCTCAGACGCTGCCCCGCACCACCGGGGCGGGGTGCGCCGCGATGAAACGGCGCAGGGCCTCGCACAGCCCCCGCGGGTTGTCGAACGGGATCAGCGTGCGGGCGTCCGGGACCTCCTCGTACGCGCCGTACGGAAGCAGTTCGGCGAGCCGGCGACCGGTCCGCGGCGGCATCATCCGGTCCTCCGCGCCCCAGAGGACCAGGGCGGGGCGGTCGAAGGAGCGCAGCCGCTCGGCGGCCCGGACGTAGGTGTCCTTGCGGGTGGCGTGCAGGAACGCGCCGAGGTCGCGGCGGATGGCCGGGTCGGTGAGCAGCGGGCCGTACCAGCGCAGGACCAGGTCGTGCGGGATGGGCCGCTTGGCCATGCCGCCGAGTGAGGTCCGCATCCCGGCGAGGAAGGGCGAGCGGAACGACCGCAGGAGCAGGTGGAGCGCTCCGGGAATCCTGCTCGCGGTGTGCAGGGCCTTGCCCTGGAGGCCCGGCGGGTAGTTGTCGAGGGCCTCGCAGGAAGCGAGGACGAGGCGTGCGATCCGCTTGTCGTTCACGCCCACGAGGAGTTGGGCGATGCCGGCGTCGTTCTGGACGAGGGTGACCTCGCGCAGGTCGAGGCGGTCGAGGAACTCGGCGAGGAGACCCGCGACCCCGTCGGCGGAGAGGTCGGCGCCGGGGTCCATGGGGAGGCGGTGGCCGCCGATGGGCAGCACCGGGACGAGGACGCGGAAGTCGGCCCGCAGGTCGTCGACCACGGGCTGCCAGACGGAGGCGTCGAAGCCGAGGCCGGGGACGAGGACGAGCGTCTCGCGGGCGGGCCCGTCCGCAGCCCCGGGACCGGTGCCGGGAACGGTGTCAGGGTGGGTGCCGGAGTCGGTGCCGAAGTCGGTGTCGGTGTACTCGATGGTGCCGGAACTGAGCGCGATGGCGAGCATGCGGTTCCCCCTGGTCGAATCCATTAGATAGACCGATCTAGTGAGAGACTAGACCCCGATGAGGACGACAGGCGATACGCGAGCACGCATCCTGGGCGCGGCGACCGAGCTCTTCCGCCGCCAGGGGTACGCGGCCACCGGCATGAAGCAGATCGTGGCGACGGCGGGGGCGCCCTACGGCTCCGCCTACCACTTCTTCCCGGGAGGCAAGGCGCAGCTGGGGGAGGAGGTCCTGCGGACCTCCGGTGCGACCTACCTGGCGCTGATCGGTGACCTCTTCGGGCCGGGCGCGGGCCGTCACGACGACCCCGTGCTGGCGACGCGGGACGCCTTCACGGGTGCGGCCGCGACGCTGGAGGAGCTGGACTTCGCGGACCCCTGCCCCGTCGCCACGGTCGCGCTGGAGGTGGCGAGCACCCACGAGGGGCTGCGCCTGGTCACCTCGGAGATCTTCACCTCCTGGACCGACGCGCTGGCCGCGTACTACGCCGACCACGGCATCCGGGCCGCGCACGAGACGGCGGGATCGGTCATCGCGCTGCTGGAGGGCGCCTTCATGCTGGGCCGCGCCCACCGCCGGACGGATCCGGTGCTGGCCGCGGCGACGGCGGCGCAGGCGATCGTTTCGGCCGCGCTGGCGGTTTCGGACGCGGCGGCGTCTCACGGGGTGGGCGAAAACGGCACATTCTGAGATAACAATCGGGCCTCGCAGCCCGGTTCTCCAGATTCTTCCGCGTGCCGTGAACCGCGGAGGCGCGCCGTCCGTAGGGGGCTTCCCCACCCTGTGGACGGCCGGAGCGGGGCCTTCTTGTTTGCGTGGTCGAACGGCTCTCGACGTGTTAACCCGCACGTCACTGCACATGTCCTTCGCGTTCGCGCAGAGGGAAGCGCCGATCCCGTGAAGCGTTGGCCATAGTCGACACCGGGGGTCTCCACCACTGGAGAAACCTACAGAGCCCGCACGGCTCCGGGTCAACATTTTGTAGAAGCCGACGATATCTGTGAGCGGCCCCACAGGCGTTCAATTCCGGTCACACGAGGAGACGCCGCCGGTAACACCGCGGAGCTTCGATTCACGTGGACGCAACGACACCCTGCCGGATCAACGGGCTAACGACCCACTTCGGCAGGGGCAACCAGCTTCCTATCGCTTCCTCTCGTTACCTACCTCATTGAAGGGCAAGGCAGAGATGGCACGTGTCGCCGCACCGCTTTCCGCCACCGGAAAGCAGAGCACGCACCCGGTCGACGAGGTGCTCCCCCTCCCCAAGCTCGCGCTGTACGGATTCCAGCACGTACTCGCGTTCTACGCCGGTGCGGTGATCGTTCCGATCATCGTCGGTGGCGCCCTCGGGCTCTCCACCGAGCAGCTGGTCTACCTGATCAATGCCGACCTCTTCACCTGCGGTATCGCCTCGATCATCCAGGCGTGGGGCATCGGCAGGATCGGTGCGCGGCTGCCGCTGATCCAGGGCGTCACCTTCACCGCGGTGTCCCCGATGATCGCCATCGGTCTCGGCGCGGGCGGCGGGACGGCGGGCCTGCTCGTCATCTACGGCGCGGTCATCACGGCCGGTATCGCCACCTTCGCCTTCGCCTGGCTGCCCCCCAAGGCCTTCCGCATGATCATGCGGCTCTTCCCGCCGGTCGTCACCGGCACGGTGATCACCGTCCTCGGCATCGTGCTGATCCCGGTCGGCCTGAACGACGCCGCGGGCGGCCTCGGCAGCCCCGACTTCGGTGACCCGAAGCACTTCGCCTACGCCGGCGGCACGATGCTCTTCATCCTCGTGCTGATGAAGCTCGGCAGGCCCTTCCTGAACAGCATCTCGATCCTGCTCGGGCTCGTCGGTGGCACCGCCGTCGCCTTCCTGCTCGGCGACGCCAAGTTCGGCGACGTGAGCAACTCGGACTGGATCGGCATCACCACGCCGTTCTACTACGGTGCCCCGAAGTTCGAGTGGTTCCCGATCGTCCTGATGCTCATCGTCATGCTGATCACCATGGTCGAGACCACCGGTGACACCTACGCCGTCGGTGACATCGTCGGCAAGGACATCGACAGCGAGACCGTGGCCCGCGCCCTGCGTGCCGACGGCGCCGCGACCGCGCTCGGCGGTGTCCTCAACTCCTTCCCGTACGTGGCCTTCGCCGAGAACGTCGGCCTGGTCCGCATGACCAAGGTCAAGAGCCGCTTCGTCGTGGTCGCCGCGGGCGTCTTCATGATCCTGCTCGGCATGATCCCCAAGGCCGCCGCGATCGTCGCCGCGGTTCCGCACGGAGTGCTCGGCGGCGCCGCGACCGTGATGTTCGCGATGGTGGCCCTGGCAGGCATCCAGACCCTGGCCAAGGTCGACCTCAAGGAGGAGAAGAACGCGCTCGTCGTGGGTGTCTCCCTGGCCTTCGCGCTGCTCCCCGCCACCGTCCCGGTGCTCTTCAAGGACCACATGGACGCGGACCTCTCCTCGCTCCTCAACAGCGGTGTGACGCTCGGTGCCACGGCCGCCATCGTCCTGAACCTGATCTTCAACGGTCTGGGCAAGGACGACGCCCACGGAGCCCCGCAGGCCGATGCCCCGAAGGCCGACGCCGTGCAGGCCGACGCCGTGCAGGTCGACGCTCCGAAGGCCGACGCCCCCCAGGCCGACGCTCCGAAGGCCGACGCTCCCAAGGCCGACGCCGCGGTGTCGGACGGCGAAGCCACGGCAGCCATTCCGGCCCAGTCGGGCGAGGGCGAGCCCGCCCCGGCGCCGACCGCCTGATCCTCCCAAGGGGTGTCCCCCGCCGGGCCTCGCGCCCGGCGGGGGTCGCTGCCGTTCGGGAAGTCCGTCCTGGCAGTGCCGCCATCGGGGTTACGGGACAATGGGGTCCATGAGTCTGTTCCGCGACGACGGCATCGTGCTGCGCACCCAGAAGCTGGGTGAGGCGGACCGCATCATCACGCTCCTGACCCGGGGCCACGGCCGGGTCCGGGCCGTCGCCCGCGGCGTCCGGCGCACCAAGTCCAAGTTCGGCGCCCGGCTGGAACCTTTCTCCCACGCCGACGTGCAGTTCTTCTCCCGCAGCGGCGAACTCGTCGGCCGCAGCCTCCCGCTCTGCACGCAGACCGAGATCATCGCCCCGTACGGCAACGGCATCGTCACCGACTACGCCCGCTACACCGCCGGCACCGCGATGCTGGAGACCGCCGAGCGGTTCACCGACCACGAGGGCGAGCCCGCCGTACAGCAGTACCTGCTGCTCGTCGGCGCCCTGCGCACCCTCTCGCGCGGCGAGCACGCGCCGAACCTCATCCTCGACGCCTTCCTGCTGCGCTCCCTCGCCGTCAACGGCTACGCGCCCAGCTTCGAGGACTGCGCGAAGTGCGGGATCCACGGCCCCAACCGGCACTTCTCCGTCGCCGCGGGCGGGGTCATATGCGGCGACTGCCGCGTCCCCGGCAGCGTCGTACCCTCGTCGGAGGCCATCGCCCTGCTCAGCGCCCTGCTGACGGGCGACTGGGGCCATGCCGACGCGTGCGAGGCGCGTCACGTGCGGGAGGGCAGCGGGCTGGTCTCGGCCTACTTGCACTGGCATCTGGAGCGCGGGCTACGCTCCCTTCGATACGTCGAGAAATAGGAGCTGGGCACATGGCACGACGCGGGATTCTGGGACGCTCTCGCCGCGAGTACAAGGTTCCCGAGCCGCACCCGTCCGGTGAGCGCCCGCCGAAGATCCCCGGCGAGCTCGTCCCGAACCACGTCGCGATCGTCATGGACGGGAACGGCCGCTGGGCCAAGGAGCGCGGCCTGCCGCGCACCGAGGGCCACAAGGTGGGCGAGGGCGTCGTGCTCGATGTGCTCAAGGGCTGCCTGGAGATGGGCGTCAAGAACCTCTCCCTGTACGCCTTCTCGACGGAGAACTGGAAGCGCTCGCCCGACGAGGTGCGCTTCCTCATGAACTTCAACCGTGACGTCATCCGGCGCCGCCGTGACGAGATGAACGAGCTGGGCATCCGCATCCGCTGGACCGGTCGCATGCCGAAGATGTGGAAGTCGGTCGTCCAGGAGCTCCAGGTCGCACAGGAGCAGACCGTCGACAACGACGCGATGACCCTCTACTTCTGCGTCAACTACGGCGGCCGCGCCGAGATCGCGGACGCGGCGCAGGCCATCGCGCGCGATGTGGCGGCGGGGAAGCTGGACCCGTCGAAGGTCAACGAGAAGACCTTCGCGAAGTACATGTACTACCCGGACATGCCGGACGTGGACCTCTTCCTGCGCCCGAGCGGCGAGCAGCGCACCTCCAACTACCTGCTCTGGCAGAGCGCGTACGCCGAGATGGTGTTCCAGGACGTCCTGTGGCCCGACTTCGACCGCCGCAACCTCTGGCAGGCCTGCTACGAGTACGCCCAGCGCGACCGCCGCTTCGGCGGGGCGGTCCCGAACCAGGGGGAGCCGGGCACCTCGGCCTGAGCGTCCTTTACGCTCCGTGCCATGAACACAGGTGGGGCGCCCGCGCAGCAGGTGGAGCAGGCCGTATTCGAGTACCGGCTGACGATCGAGGACTTTCGGGAGGCCGTACGGGTTCGCGCCCGGCGCACGGGGGCGGGCCGGGCAGAGGCGGCCCTGATACCGCTGGTGACGACGGGCCTCGTGGCGATGTTCGGCCTGCTCCGCGGAATCCTGCCGGTCGTCCTCGTGGTCAGTGCGGTGCTGGGCCTGGGTGTCGGGCTGATCGGTGGAGTACGGAGTCGGCGGAGCATGGCGCGCCGGCTCCACGGCGTGATGGCGCTGTACGGGCAGTGCCGCACGGTGGTCGACGGGCGGGGCACTGCGACCACGGGCGAGACCATGTCTTACACGTCCGACTGGCAGCTCTTCACGGAGTACGTGGAGACCCCGGATCTCTTCGTCCTGGTGGGGGGCCCGCGTGCGGGCTGCCTCGCGGCGCTGCCGAAGCGGGGAGCTCAGGAGCCCGCCGACATCGACCGTCTGCGGGCCCTCCTCGACGCGAACCTGCGTCGGATCTAGGCGGCGGCCGCCGCGCAGTCCGCGCAGGTTCCGAAGATCTCCACCGTGTGGGCGACGTTCACGAAGCCGTGCTCCGCCGCGATCGCCTCCGCCCACTTCTCCACCGCCGGGCCCTCCACCTCGACGGCCTTGCCGCACTTGCGGCAGACCAGGTGGTGATGGTGGTCCCCGGTGGAGCAGCGCCGGTAGACGGACTCGCCGTCGCTGGTCCGCAGCACGTCGACCTCGCCGGCGTCCGCGAGGGACTGCAGGGTGCGGTAGACGGTGGTCAGGCCCACGGAATCCCCGCGGTGCTTGAGCATGTCGTGGAGTTCCTGGGCACTGCGGAACTCGTCCACCTCGTCCAGCGCCGCCGCCACGGCGGCCCGCTGTCGGGTGGATCGTCCTCGTACTGGCGCGGTATTCATCTCGCCAGGCGCAGTCGCCACCGGTTCCTCCTCGTCTCGGCTGCGGCCCATTGTGCCAGGCGGCCGGCTGCCCGAGCCCTTCAGACCTTCACGTCGTCCCGCGTACAGACTTCTTCGGCGGCGCGGGCGGCCCGGGCCCGGCGCCGGGCCAGGGGCGTGGACACCGCCGTCATCACCATGAAGACGGCGATGGCGAGCAGCACGATCGTGCCGCCGGACGGTGCGTCGATGTAGTAGGTGGCCGCCGTGCCGGACAGCGAGACCAGCACGCCGATCACCATGGCCACCGTCAGCGTGGCGGTGAACCCGCGGGTGACGCGCTGGGCGGCCGCGACGGGGATCACCATCATGGCGCTGACCAGCAGCAGGCCGACGATGCGCATCGCGACGGTGACGGTGACGGCCGCGGTGACGGCCATCAGCAGGTTCAGGAAGCGCACCGGCAGGCCGGTGACCCGGGCGAACTCCTCGTCCTGGCAGACCGCGAACAGCTGCCGGCGCAGGCCCAGGGTGACGGCGACGACGAACAGGGCGAGGATCACGACCGCGGTGATGTCCTCGGCCGAGACCGTGGTGATCGAGCCGAAGAGGTAGCTGGTCAGGTTCGCCGTCGAGCCGCCCGGAGCCAGGTTGATGATCATGACGCCGCCGGCCAGGCCGCCGTAGAAGAGCATGGCCAGCGCGATGTCCCCGCTCGTCTTGCCGCGGGAGCGGATCAGCTCCATGCCGACCGCGCCGATGATCGCGACGAGGGTGGCCATCCACACCGGGCTCGTGTTGAGCAGGAAGCCGAGCGCGACCCCGGTCATGGCCACGTGCCCGATGCCGTCGCCCATGACGGCCTGGCGGCGCTGCACGAGGTACGTGCCGATCGCGGGGGCCGTGATGCCGACGAGGGCGGCGGCGATGAGGGCCCGCTGCATGAAGGCGTAGTCGAGGAGGTCCATCAGCTCAGCAGTCCCGTCCGGAGGGGCTCGGCGTCGTGCGCGGAGTGGGGGTGTACGTGGTCGTGGCCCGGCAGCGCGTGCTGGCCCAGGGCCTCCGGCGGCGGGCCGTCGTGCGTGACGCAGCCGTCGCGCAGGACGACGGCGCGGTCGATGAGCGGCTCCAGCGGGCCCAGCTCGTGCAGGACCAGCAGCACGGTGGTGCCGGCGGCGACCTGGCTGCGCAGGGCGTTCGCGAGGACCTCCTGGTTGGCCAGGTCCACGCCGGCCATCGGCTCGTCCATGATCAGCAGCTCGGGTTCCCCGGCGAGGGCGCGGGCGATGAGGACCCGCTGGTGCTGACCGCCGGAGAGGGCGTTGACGGAGGCGTCGGCGTGGGAGCCCATGTCGACCAGGTCCAGCGCGCGCTCCACGGCGGCCCTGTCGGCCTTGCGCAGGAACCCGAAGCGGGTGCGGGCGAGCCGGCCGGCGGAGACGACCTCGCGGACGGTGGCGGGGACCCCGCTGGCGGCGGTGGTGCGCTGGGGCACGTACCCGATGCGCGACCAGTCGCGGAAACGCTTGAACTCGGTGCCGAAGAGGGACAGGGCGCCGTCGCTCAGCGGAACCTGGCCGACCACGGCGCGGACGGCCGTGGACTTGCCGGAGCCGTTGGCGCCGAGCAGGGCGACGACCTCACCGCTGCGGACGGTGAGGTCGATGCCGCGCAGCACGGGGCGCGAGCCGAGCGAGGCCGTGGCCCCGCGCAGGGATATGACGGGCTGGTCCAGGGCCTGGCCGGGCTTGGACTCCATGGCTCGCGCCTCCGATGCCGCTACTGCTGTTGCCATTACTTGCTGCCGAGTGCCTTCTGGAGGTTCTTCAGGTTGGCCCGCATGACCCCGAAGTAGTCAGCGCCCTGGGACGTGTCCGTGATTCCCTCCAGGGGATCCAGGACGTCGGTCTTCAGGCCCGTGTCCGCCGCGAGGGTCTTGGCCGTCTTGTCGCTGGCCAGGGTCTCGAAGAACACCGTCGACACATTGTCCTGCTTCGAGAGGGTCTGCAGCTCCTTCATCCGGGCCGGGCTCGGCTCGGACTCGGGGTCGACGCCGGAGATCCCCTCCTGGTCGAGGCCGTAGCGCTCGGCGAGGTAGCCGAAGGCGGAGTGGGTGGTGATGAAGGTCTTGGAGGCCGTGTTCTTCAGGCCGTCCTTGAACTCGGTGTCGAGGGCGCCCAGTTCGGCGACGAGGCCGGCGGTGTTCTTCTTGTAGTCCGCGGCGTGGTCGGGGTCGGACTTCTCCAGGGCCGCGCCGACGCCCTTGGCGATCTCCGCGTACTTGACCGGGTCGAGCCAGACGTGCGGATCCTCACCGGCTTCGCCGTGGCTGTGGCCGTCGCCTTCCGCGTGGCCCTCTTCGCCGGCGGCGGCGTGCTCGTCGTGGCCGGAGGTGCCGTGCACTTCCAGCTGGGTGAGGGTGGCGGCGTCGACGATGTTCTTCACGCCGGACTGGGCGACGGCCTTGTCCACGGCGGGCTGCAGCGTCTTGAGGTAGAGGACGACATCGGCCTCGCCGAGCTGCGCGGTCTGCTTCGGGGTGATCTCCAGGTCGTGCGGCTCGACCCCGGGCTTGGTGAGGGTGTCGACCTTCACGTGGTCCTTGCCGATCCGCTCGGCGAGGAACTGCATCGGATAGAACGACGCCATCACGTGGAGCTTGCCGTCCTCGGCTCCGGCGGCTCCGGCCGTGCCCGAGCAGGCGGTGAGGGCCGTGGCGGCGAGAGCGACGGTTGCGGCGAGGGCTGCGGTCGGTATGAGGCGTCGTCGTACGTTCATGACATCCATTTTCATCAAAGATGGAAACGATTGTCAAAAACCCTGGTGGGAGGGGTGCGAGGGGCCCGTGGAGGCGGGTCCCGATTTGAAAGGGGGGGTGCGGGCGCCGGTAACCTTGAGGCTTCGCCGTTCGTCCTCGTAAATGAAGAGAGCACCGTGGCCGCCGACAAGATCGAAACCATCGTCAGCCTGAGCAAGCGCCGTGGCTTCGTTTTCCCGTGCAGTGACATCTACGGCGGCTCCCGGGCTGCCTGGGATTACGGTCCGCTCGGTGTCGAGCTCAAGGAGAACATCAAGCGCCAGTGGTGGAAGGCGATGGTCACCGGGCGTGAGGACATCGTGGGCCTCGACTCGTCCGTGATCCTGGCCCCCGAGGTCTGGGTGGCCTCCGGCCACGTCGGTACCTTCTCGGACCCGCTGACCGAGTGCACCTCCTGTCACAAGCGCCACCGCGCGGACCACCTGGAAGAGGCGTACGAGGCCAAGCACGGCCGCACGCCCGCCAACGGCCTCGCCGACATCAACTGCCCCAACTGCGGTGTGAAGGGCCAGTTCACCGAGCCCAAGCAGTTCTCCGGCATGCTGGAGACCCACCTCGGCCCGACCCAGGACACCGGCTCCAAGGCGTACCTGCGCCCCGAGACCGCCCAGGGCATCTTCACCAACTTCGCCCACGTGATGACCACCTCGCGCAAGAAGCCCCCCTTCGGCATCGCGCAGGTCGGCAAGTCCTTCCGCAACGAGATCACCCCCGGCAACTTCATCTTCCGCACCCGCGAGTTCGAGCAGATGGAGATGGAATTCTTCGTCAAGCCGGGCGAGGACGAGCAGTGGCAGGAGTACTGGATGCAGGAGCGGTGGAACTGGTACCGCGACCTCGGCATCCGCGAGGAGAACATCCGCTGGTACGACCACCCGAAGGAGAAGCTGTCCCACTACTCGAAGCGCACCGCCGACATCGAGTACCGCTTCAACTTCGGTGGCAATGAGTTCTCCGAGCTCGAAGGCGTGGCCAACCGCACCGACTTCGACCTCAAGGCCCACTCCGCCGCCTCCGGTCAGGACCTCGTGTTCTTCGACCAGGAGTCCAAGGAGCGCTACACCCCGTACGTCATCGAGCCGGCGGCCGGTGTCAACCGCGCCATGCTCGCCTTCATGCTCGACGCGTACAACGAGGACGAGGCGCCCAACGCCAAGGGCGTCATGGAGAAGCGCACCGTGATGCGCCTCGACCCGCGCCTGGCCCCGGTCAAGGTCGCCGTCCTGCCGCTGTCCCGCAACCCGCAGCTGTCGCCGAAGGCCAAGGGCCTCGCCGCCGACCTGCGCAAGTTCTGGAACATCGAGTTCGACGACGCGGGCGCCATCGGCCGCCGCTACCGCCGCCAGGACGAGATCGGCACGCCGTTCTGCGTCACCGTCGACTTCGACACCCTCGACGACAACGCGGTGACCGTGCGCGAGCGCGACACCATGAAGCAGGAGCGCGTCTCCCTGGACCAGATCCAGAGCTACCTCGGCAGCCGCCTGCTCGGCTGCTAGGTTCCGCCGCTCCAGCGGCTGTGGGGGGCGGGGGCCGGCGCGCCCCCCCCCCCCCCCCCATTGTGGGGGGTGGCGGGGTGTGAGGCGCC
>NZ_JBEXPT010000102.1:0-23894 GCF_040612195.1 Streptomyces sp. NPDC006450
GAAGACGCTGACGGACCGCCACGGAGGGGCGGTCCGTCAGCTGTACACGGCCGCCCTCAAGGGCTTCTCCGTGAAGGCGACCCCGGCGCAGGCGCGGCGCCTCGCGGCCGCGCCGGGCGTGCGCTACGTCCAGGCCGACACCGTGTTCCGGGTCTCCGGGACCCAGCCGAACCCGCCGTCCTGGGGCATCGACCGCGTCGACGGAGCGAAGGACGGCTCCTACGCCTACCCGAACGACGGCAGCGGGGTGACCGCGTACATCGCGGACACCGGCCTGTACCGGCAGCACGCGGACTTCGGCTCCCGCGCCTCCTCCGGCTACGACTTCATCGACAACGACGCGGACTCCGCCGACTGCCACGGCCACGGCACGCACGTCGCGGGGACCGTGGGCGGCGGCGCGTACGGCGTCGCGAAGAACGTCAAACTGGTCGGGGTGCGCGTGCTCGACTGCCAGGGTTCGGGTTCCACGGAGCAGATCGCGGCCGGGATGGACTGGATCGCCAAGAACGCCAGGAAGCCGGCCGTCGTCAACATGTCCCTGGGCGGCAGCGCCGACCGGGCGCTCGACGACGCCGTGGCCGGGGTGATCAACGCGGGCGTACCCGTGGCCGTCGCGGCGGGCAACGACAGCAAGGACGCGTGCACCACCAGCCCGGCCCGCCTGCCCGCGGCGATCACCCTCGGTTCAACGGACAGCAACGACGCCCGTTCCAGTTTCTCCAACTACGGTTCCTGCCTGGACCTGTTCGCTCCCGGCGGCTCCATCGTCTCCACCAGGATGGGCGGGGGCACCCAGACGATGAGCGGCACCTCGATGGCCACTCCGCACACCGCGGGAGCGGCGGCGCTCTACCTCTCGGCGCACCCCGACGCGACTGCGCAGCAGGTGCGCGACGCGCTGGTGGACAACGCGCAGTCGGGCGTGGTGACCGGGGCCGGCTCGGGATCCCCCAACAGGTTCCTGAACGTGACGAAGCTCGGCGCTCCCACCCAGCCGGGTGAGCCCGTCGCGGACTTCGCCGCCCAGTGCTCGACCTCGGCCGCCTCCTGCGCCTTCGACGCCTCGGCGTCCAAGGACCCGGACGGCTCGATCGCCTCGTACGCCTGGGAGTTCGGCGACGGCGCGAAGGGTGAGGGCGTCAAGCCGTCCCACACGTACGCCACCGCCGGCACCTACTCGGTCAAGCTGACCGTCACCGACGACTCCGGGCGCAGCGCCGCCGTCACCAAGCCCGTGACGGCCGGGACCACGCCCCCGTCGGGCACCCCGCCGACCGCGGCGTTCTCGGTGTCCTGCTGGTACCAGGACTGCTCCTTCGACGCCTCGGCCTCCAAGGACTCCGACGGCTCGATCGCCTCGTACAAGTGGAAGTTCGGCGACTCCGCCACGGGCACCGGAGTCACCCTCGCCCACCGCTACCCGGCCGGGCAGCGCAGCTACACCGCAGAGCTGACCGTGACCGACAACTCCGGCCTGACCGGCACCGTTTCACGCCGGATCGACTGCTACGGCTTCGGCGCCGGCCAGTCCCTCTGCTTCGCCTCCTGACCTTCCCGACCCGCACGGCGACCCGGCCCGCCCCCTCCCCGGGGCGGGCCGGGTCGCGCGTGCGCCCGCGATCACGCCCTCGACCTGGCCGAACTGCGGGAGGCGTAGACGTCAAAAGTGAACTCGACTAGCGTTCCGAGAGCCTCCCTGCGGCGGCCCCGAACGGCAGCCGCGTACGCAAAGGAGACCGCCCTTGACGCACTTACAGAGCCGCCTCCCCGGCACCATGCGCAGGGCGGCACCGCTCAAGGCCGGCGCCACCGGCGAAGTCGCCGTCAAGGTCCCCGTGCTGTTGCCGCAGGGCGGGAACGACGTGCTGAGCAACCTCAACCAGACGCTCGCCCGGGAACTGTGCGACAAGGGCGTGAGCCTGGAGTTCACGTACTACGCCGACCAGGGCCACACCATCAGCGACGGCCCGCTCGACGATGCGATCGCCTGGATGGACGCCCGGCGCGCCGGCACCCCGACGGCCGCGAACTGCACGTTCTGAGCGGCGGCCACGGGCCCCGCCCGCGCCCCCAGCCCTGCCAGACGGCCCTTCCCCCTCAGATGTACATGTTCTTCTCGTCGTACGAGGGCCCGTAATAGCGCTCCAGCGATTCCAGGGACTCCTCCGTGCGCTCCAGGCTCTTCGAGATCCTGGCCCTGGACGGGGCCGCCTGCGGGTTCCAGGTCTCCGGCTTCCACAGGGCGGAGCGTACGAAGGCCCGGGAGCAGTGGAAGTAGACCTGTTCGACCTCCACGAGGAGGGCGAGCGTGGGGCGGTGCCCCTTGACGGTCAGGTCGTCGAAGAAGGGCGCGTCGCGGAGCAGCCGGGCCCGGCCGTTGACGCGCAGGGAGTCGCCGCGGCCCGGGATCAGGAAGAGCAGACCGACGTGGGGGTTGGTGAGGACGTTGTGGTAGCCGTCCGCCCGGCGGTTCCCGGGACGGTCGGGGATCACGAGGGTGGTGTCGTCGAGGACCCTGGCGAAACCGGGCGGGTCGCCCTTGGGCGAGACGTCGCAGCTGCCGTCGGCGGCGGAGGTGGAGATCAGGCAGAGCGGGGACCGGGCGAGCCACTGCTTGTGGTGGTCGTGGAGGGACTGCCGCTCCTTGCCGAGGGCCACGGCGGTCGGTTCGCCGAGCAGCTCGCGCAACTCCCCCTCGGTGCTGATCTCCTCGAACGCCCTTGTGTCCACTGCCTGCCCCCGTCTTCGCGGACGGCCGGTGCGCCGCCCTGCTGCGACTATGCCACGGGCGTTCGCGGCACACGGCCGGCCCGGATGCCCGGTTCCGCCGACCGGAATCGAATCAAGGAGCGGAAACCCCTGTCTGACTCCGGCTCCGGATGGCAGGCTCTAGTCCTCGAAGCGCTGTCCTGGGGGGGATCACACGTCATGGAGCCGGGTACGGGCATGGGCCTGCGCGGCCGCAGCGGCATCCTGTCGCTGGTCGACTCCTGCCTCAGGGAGGACCCTGCGGCCGAGCGGCCCCTGACCATGCTCCTCGGCCCGGCCGGCAGTGGAGCCAGCGAGGCGCACAGCGCGCTCATGGAGCGCTTCGGGCCGGACTACCCCTTCGCCTTCGTCAACTTCGGCGGGGCCCAGTCCCTGCTGCCGCGCTACGCCCTCGGGCTCCTGGCCCGCCAGCTCGAACGCAAGCTGCCCCGGTACGGCCGCTCCCACTTCCCGCTGCTCAGCCTCGGCCTGCTCGCCTCGGACCAGGAACTGCGCATGCGCAGCCTCGCGGAGGGCCGGCGCGCGGTCCAGCGCCAGCTCGACCGGTTCCAGGAGGAGAACGAGGCCCGGCACGGCGACTACCTGGCGGCCTTCTTCGAGGTGGGGATGGGCGCGGTCGGCATGCCCGAGGGCGCCTCGAGCGCCGCGCTCGCCCTCTTCCAGGACGCCCTGCGGCGCGGCCGCCGTAGCGTGCCCGGGCTGCTCGGCGGCAGGCTGGGCAGCCGGCTCACGGCCGGGGCCCACTGGTACGGACGCCACCCCATGACCCGCAGCGCGGACCCCATGGAAGCCCTCGTGGAGCTCAACCTGTGGCGCCACGAGGGCGACGAGAACGAACAGGAGCGGCTCGACCTCGTCCTCTTCTCGGCCTTCCTGGAGGACCTCCGGCGCAACACCGCGCGCAACTTCATGCCCCGCTCCTACCTGCTGCTCCTGGACAACTCCCACACCGAGTACGGCCGCCACTTCCTCGACCTGTTAGTGCGTTCCCGGCACGACCAGACCGTCGTGGCCGGACACGCCAGCGATCCGCTGACCGTCGTGGCCAGCTCCAACCGCTGGCTGCCGCGCTGGGGTCCGGCCACCGGGGACTCCTGGCCCTGGCAGTTGCGCGGCCCCGACCGGGCCTCGCTGGCCGACTGGCACGCCCACCGGCCCACCCGCGACAGCGAGGACAGCTGGTGGTACCCGCTGCGCCTGCGCGACCTCAATCTGGACGAGGTGCGGATCCGGATAGAGCTGCAGCTCGGCGGGAACAGCGACCTGGCTCCGCTGACCCGCCTCACCCCCTTCGTGCACCGGCTCACCGGAGGGCTGCCGCGCGCCGTCCACCAGGTGCTGGACGTGTTGCGCCAGGCCGGATCGCTCCCCGACTCGGGTCCGCAGCAGGACCGTTGGCTGCGCACCCTGCCCGACCGGCCCCTGCGCACCGGGGAGGACTCCGCCACGCTGGCCGACACCGCCCTCGGCCATCTCCTGCGCGATTTCGACGGGGCCCAGCGTGCGGCCCTGGCCGAATGCGCCGCCGCCCGGGACTTCTCCGTGGCCACGCGGCTGCTCAGCCCCGACGAGTCCCTGTTCGGCGACATCCGGGCGCGCTGGCTGCTGACCGGACCCGTCGCCGTGGTCCCCGTACTCCACCCGTGGCTGCGCCGGCTTCTCCTGTGGCGGCTGGCCGCCCGCCCCGAGGCGTGGGACGCCGCGCACGAACTCCTCGCGGAGTACTACCGCGGCGAGGGCAAGCCGGTGCAGGAGATGTACCACGAGCTCGCCCGCGGGCGGACCGAGGAGGTCACGGCCCACCTGACGCGGCGCTTCACCGCCGTACCGGCCGCGCAGTGGATCTCCGAGTTCGACACGATCACCGCCGCGCCGAACCGGCTCCCCGTCGGCAGCGGACCGCTGGAGCTCCTCTCCGGGCTCGTTCCGCGCCGGCCCGGCCGGGTGATGGACACCGAGTCCGTGATCCACACCCTGGTGACCACCCGCTGGGTGTGGAGCGATCCGCTGTCCGACCCCGCCATGCGGCTGGGGAACCTGATCGCCGACGGCTACACCCAGCTGTCCCAACTGCGGAGGAACGACATCGTGGCCCTGTTCAACGAGGCCGAGCGGTACCGGAATTGGCGCGATCCCCTGACCGCGGGATGGGAGGGCTGAGCGCGTGCCCAGACTCGAGTGGCCCCTGCACGTCGTACGCCGCGTCGCGCTGGCCGTCGCAGCCGCCATCACTCTGGTGGCGGCGCTCTGGCTGGGCGTGGGCTGGCTCCAGGAGCGTCAGGCCAGGTGCGCCGACGGGGTCGTCGAACGGGGACCGGACGACGAGTGCGTCGGCGTGAGCGACGGCTCCTACGCCTTCGCGCCACATCTCGACGCCGTCAGCGCGAAGATCGAGGAGGAGAACCGCCGGGTCCTCGCCAACGCGGACAAGGAGCCGTATGTCAGCGTCGCCTACTTCACCTCGTTCACCACCACCGCCGAGGACAGCAACTCCGCCGAGGGCGTCCGCCACGAACTCCAGGGCGCCTACCTGGCCCAGTACCGGCACAACCAGGGCGACTTGGCCGCCACGCCCAAGATCCGGCTGCTGATAGCCAACCCGGGCAGCAGGTCCACGCAGTGGAAGCACACCGTCGACGACCTGATCGCCCGCAAGGACTCCCCGGACCGGCTCGTCGCGGTGGCCGGCCTCGGCCCCAGCACCGACGAGAACCTCGCGGCCATCAAGCGCTTCTCCGAGCACGGGATCGCCATGGTCGGCGCCACCCTGACCGCCTCGAACATCCAGGGCATCAACGGCTTCGTCCGGATCGCCCCCACCAACGAGGACGAGGCGTACGCGGGCGCCGGCTACCTCAAACGGCGCGGTGTCACCACCGGCGTCGTCATCCAGGACGTGGCGGAGGGAGACCTCTACGCCTCCACCCTCGGCACCGCCTTCACCAAGGCGTTCCAGGACGGCGCACACAAACTCGTCGCCGAGCGCATGACGTACGACTCCTCGGTCAGCAGCGCCTGGCAGAACGAACTGCGCTACATGCCGGGTCAGTTGTGCCAGCAGCGACCCCAACTGGTCTACTTCGCGGGCCGCGGCCTGCACCTCACCCGATTCCTCGACGCGCTCGCCAACCGCAGCTGCACCGACCAGCGGTTCACGGTCTTCACCGGGGACGACACGTCCAACCTGAGCCCCGAGCAGCTCGCCCGCGCCGCCGAAACGGGCATCGAGATGCTTTACACGGGCCTCGCGCACCCCGACATGTACCGCGCGGCGCCGCAGGCGGTGTCCGCGCCCTCCGCGAAGAACTTCCAGCCGGGCGGGCTGCTGGACGAGTGGTTCCCGCACGACCCCCGCGAGGACGGCGGGGCCCTGATGGGCCACGACGCGGTCCTCGCCGCGGCCCACGGCATCCAGATGGCCGCCCGCTGGCAGGGCCAGGTCGCGGGCGACGCCGTGGCCCGGATGTTCCACCAGATGGACGGCACCCAGCAGGTGGCCGGGGCCAGCGGATTCATCTCCTTCCAGAACAACGGCAACCCGCGCAACAAGGCCGTCCCGATCCTCCGGCTCACCGCAAAGGGCCAGGTGGAGTTCGTCGAGGTCTCCGCCGCCGAGGGCAAACCACCGCAGGAACAATGAAGCGGCCGTGCTCCTACCCGGTCCCCAGGCATCGGAACCCCTGGGACGGGTAGCCGCCCCTCGAGACGTCCTGACGGGCCTTCCCGCGCCTCGGGCGCGGGGCCTGCGAGGACACGGAAGGGGTGCGCATGCCGCGGGTCGAGGAGCAGGCATCCGGGGAGAGACGTTTCCGCAAGGTCACGGCGCGCTGTGGGCTGGCCGCGCGCGGAGTGCTGTACGTGCTGGTCGGAATACTGGCTGTACGCATCGCCTTCGGCGACGGCGGCAAGGAGGCCGACCGCCAGGGCGCCCTTCAGGAGCTCGGGGGAACGCCCTTCGGCGTGGTCCTCATCTGGGCCGTGGGCCTCGGGTTCGTGTGCATGGCGCTCTGGTGCCTTTCGGAGGTGGTGTTCGGGGCGGCCGGACCGAAGGGCGACGAACCCTTGCAGCGACTGGCCTCGACGAGCAGGTGCCTCTTCTACGCGGTGGTGGCCTACTCCGTGTTCGCGTTCTCGGCGGGCGGCGGACGCTCCGGGGACGAACAGTCACGCGATGTGACGGCCAAGGCGCTCGGCCTGCCCGCCGGCCAGTGGCTGGTGGGCGCGGCCGGGCTCGGCATCGGCATCGCGGGGGTGGTCATCGCGGTACAGGCGGCGCGGCGCACCTTCCGCAAGGATCTCGCCATGGTGGGGGTCACGACACCGTGGCGGAAGGCTGTCGACTTCCTCGGGGTGTCCGGTGGCACGGCACGGGGATCCGTCTTCGCGGCGGTCGGCGGTTTCGTCGTGTACGCGGCGCTGCGCTACGACCCTGCGCAGGCGAAGGGGCTCGACGACACCCTGAGGTCGTTCACCCGCACGTCGGCGGGGCCGTGGCTCCTGGTCGCCGTCTCCGTCGGGCTGGTGCTGTTCGGGCTGTTCTCGTGGGCGTTGGCCCGGTGGCACAAGGTCTGATCCCCTCGGAGCCGCCTGCCGACCGGCCGGCGAGCACCTCACCTTCAAGGGGAAAGCATGAGACGGACCGAATACGTTATCCGCTCGTTATGAAATCGAGGGTGGGGTGCGAATATCCGTATTTTTCATGGACTACCGGACGCATTACCGGCATTTTCGGGCCCCTCGGCGGGGGTTCCCATATACCACGGACCATGCCCACCCCGTAACCCCTCAGGCCCGTGCAATCTGCGCCAAGCCTCGGTAGCTTCGGCCCGCATGACTGCTCATGCAGAACTGGCCCATTACCGGAAGACCCCGCCGTCCACTCCGTCCACCGCGACCACCTCGACGGTGCGCATCGACCGCCCCCGCCCAGGTGACGGCCGCCTGCTGTGGCGCCTCGCACGCGACTCCAGGACGCTGGACCTCAACTCGGCCTACAGCTATCTCCTCTGGTGCCGTGACTTCGCCGGCACGTCCGCGGTGGCCCGCGACTCCTCCGGCCGCGCCGTCGGATTCGTCAGCGGATACCTGCGCCCCGACAGCCCCGGAACCCTGCTCGTCTGGCAGATCGCCGTCGATGAATCCGTCCGCGGCCTGGGCGTCGCCGGGGCCCTGCTCGACGGCCTCTCGGCCCGCGTGGCGGCAGAACACGGACTGGGATCCCTGGAGGCCACCGTCTCTCCCGGAAACCTCGCGTCGGAGCGGCTTTTCGCGGCCTACGCCGCACGGCACGGCGCCACGCTCACACGCGAAGTGCTGTTCACCCCGGAGGAGTTCCCGGACCGCGGGTACGCCCCGGAGGTCCTGCACCGCATCGGGCCACTCCACTTCTGACCCCCCCTTTTTTTCCGAGCACCCGGTACAGAACACCCCCCACTCATTGGAGAGTTGCCTTGACCATGACCGAGCCGGTCCTGTCCGTCTTCGAGACCCTGGAGTCCGAGGTGCGCAGCTACTGCCGCGCCTGGCCCGTCGTCTTCGAGCGCGCCACGGGAAGCCGGCTGTACGACGAACACGGTTCCGGTTACCTGGACTTCTTCGCGGGCGCCGGTTCCCTGAACTACGGCCACAACAACCCCGCCCTGAAGCGGGCCCTGCTCGACTACCTGGAGCGGGACGGCATCACGCACGGGCTCGACATGTCGACGACCGCCAAGAGGGCCTTCCTCGAGACCTTCCGGTCCCACGTCCTCGAACCCCGCGCCCTGAACTACAAGGTGATGTTCCCGGGTCCCACCGGGACCAACGCCGTCGAGGCGGCGCTCAAGCTGGCGCGGAAGGCCAAGGGCCGTGAGTCGGTCGTGTCCTTCACCAACGCGTTCCACGGCATGTCGCTCGGCTCCCTCGCCGTCACGGGCAACGCCTTCAAACGGGCCGGCGCCGGCATCCCCCTGGTCCACGGCACCCCGATGCCCTTCGACAACTACCTGGGAGGAAGGGTCCCCGACTTCCTCTGGTTCGAGCGCCTGCTGGAGGACCAGGGCTCCGGCCTCAACCACCCGGCGGCGGTCATCGTCGAGACGATCCAGGGCGAAGGCGGGATCAACGTGGCGCGCGCGGAATGGCTCCGCGCCCTCGCGGACCTCTGCCGGCGCCGCGACATGCTGCTGATCGTCGACGACATCCAGATGGGCTGCGGCCGGACCGGCGAGTTCTTCTCCTTCGAGGAGGCGGGCATCACACCCGACATCGTCACGCTGTCGAAGTCCATCAGCGGATACGGACTCCCCATGTCCCTGTGCCTGTTCAAGCCCGAGTTGGACCTGTGGGAGCCGGGCGAGCACAACGGCACCTTCCGCGGCAACAATCCGGCCTTCGTCACCGCGACGGCCGCCCTGGAGACCTACTGGGGCGACGGGGTCCTGCGCGAGCGGACCCTCGTCCAGGGCGGGCACATCGAGAGCGCGCTGCGCGAGCTCTGTGCCGATCACGCCCGGCTGGGCGCGACCTACCGGGGCCGCGGGCTGGTCTGGGGCGTCGAGTTCACCGACAAGGAGCGCGCGGCAGCGGTGTGCCGCAGGGCTTTCGAGCACGGCCTCCTCGTCGAGACCTCGGGGCCCGAGGGCGAGGTCGTGAAGCTGCTGCCGCCCCTCACCGTCACCGGCGAGGAGCTCGACGAGGGCCTCGGCATCCTCGCCCGCTCCGTCCGCGAAACCGCCTGACCAGCTCCCCGCCGCACACCACGAAGGGCACCACCATGATCGTCCGCTCGTTCCGGGACATCGAGGGAACCGACCGCCACGTCAAAGCGGCATCCGGCACCTGGGAGAGCAAGCGCATCGTCCTGGCCAGGGAACGCGTCGGCTTCTCCCTGCACGAGACCGTCCTGTACGCCGGCACCGAGACGTCCATGTGGTACGCGAACCACGTGGAGGCCGTGGTCTGCACGGAGGGAGAGGCCGAGCTCACGGACGAGGAGACGGGCCTGACCCACACGATCACCCCGGGAACCATGTACCTCCTCGACGGCCACGAGCGGCACACCCTGCGCGTGAAGCACGAGTTCCGCTGCCTGTGCGTCTTCAACCCGCCCGTGACCGGCCGGGAGGACCACGACGAGAACGGCGTGTACCCGCTGCTCACCGAACCCGACCCCGAAGCCGACCACGGCTGACGTACGCACACGCACAGAACAGAGCAGAACAGAACGGAAGAGGAGAGGCAGGCACCACCATGACCTCCGCACCCACCCGCACGGTGAACGACCTGTATCCGACCCGGGGTTCCGAGGAGGTGCTCACCGGCCGCGCGGACCCCGTCGTCTGGTCCGAGCCCGGCACGCCGGGCCCCATATGGGCCCACGAGCTGGAGAGCTACGAGCGCGACGGCTTCCTCGCCGTCGAGGAACTCATCACGCCCGACGAGACGGACGTCTACCGGACCGAGATGGACCGGCTGCTCCGTGACCCCTCGACGCTGGCCGACGAGCGGTCCGTCGTGGAGCCGAAGTCCCGGGAAGTGCGCTCCGTCTTCGAAGTGCACCGGATCAGCGAGGCGTTCGCGGCCCTCGCCGCCGATCCGCGCATCGTGGGGCGCGCGCGGCAGATCCTGGGCTCCGAGGTGTACGTGCACCAGTCCCGGATCAACGTGAAGCCCGGTTTCGGCGCCGCCGGCTTCTACTGGCACTCCGACTTCGAGACCTGGCACGCCGAGGACGGCCTGCCGCACATGCGCACCGTGTCGGTGTCCATCGCACTGACGCCGAACCACACCACCAACGGCGGCCTGATGATCATGCCGGGCTCCCACCGGAGCTTCCTGGGCTGTGCCGGCGCGACGCCGAAGGACAACTACAAGAAGTCCCTGCGGATGCAGGATGCGGGCACCCCGTCGGACGAGGCACTGAGCAAGTTCGCCTCGGCCTGCGGCATCAAGCTCTTCACGGGCAAGGCCGGTTCAGCCACGTGGTTCGACTGCAATGCGATGCACGGCTCGGGCGACAACATCACGCCCTACCCGCGCAGCAATGTGTTCCTCGTCTTCAACAGCGTCGAGAACCGCCCGTCGAAGCCCTTCGCCGCCCCGGTGCGCCGCCCCGGATTCGTCGCCTCGCGGGACTTCACCCCCGTGCGCTGACGCGTCCGGCCGGTCCGGCCCGTCCGTCGAACGGGCCCATGCTGCAAACGGGTGACTTACCGCCACATGTGCCGGTCGCACGCGTTGCCAGGGCGAACCACCCGACGGGTACCGACCCGCTCCAACGAAGGATTTCCAGGCAATGCTGAAGAAGATGATGGTCACCGCCGTCACCACTGCTGCCGCGATCGGCGCCGGCGGCGCCATGGCCGCTCCGGCCATGGCCATCGGCAACGACAACGGGATCAACACCGTCAACGGCAACGGCGCCGTGCAGGCGTACGGCAACCAGAAGACCCACGGCGCGATGAGCCCCCAGCTCTCCGCGGTCCAGGGCACGCTCAACAAGCCGTGCATCGGTCTGCCGGTCAAGGTCAACGCGCAGTCGCTCCTCGCGATCATCGCGAACGTGGGGGTCCAGGACATCAACGTCCTCGCCAACCCGCAGAACCAGCAGTGCGCCGAGAACTCCACCCAGGCCAAGGGAGACGAGCCGCTCTCCCACATCCTGGACGACATCCCGGTCCTGTCGGGCAACCTGTCGACCGGAAGCTGACGGCCCCGGCCCAGATCGACCGGCCGACCGACTGACCGACCGACCCGGCCCGGCCGCGGGCGCCCGCACGAGCGCTCCGCGGCCGGGCCCCCGGCTGTCCGGACCCGGAGCGCATCGCTGCGATCAGCTGGGCGGAGCCATGTCGTAGGTGACCCACATCGTCCGAGTGGCCACTTGGTCGTACTTGGCCCGGGCGCGGTGGTTGTCGTCGGCCGTGATCCAGCGGACCACACTCCAGCCGCGCTCGGCAGCGATCTCGCCCAAGGCCGCGAGCAGCTGATCGGCGGCGCCGGAGCCGCGGTGGGCGGGGTCGACGAACAGGTCGTCCAGGTATCCGCCGGTGGTCGCCGACAGGGGACGGGCGAACGGGCGGTAGTGCGCCAGGCCGACCAGCCGGCCGTCCCCGTCCTCGGCGACGAGGGCGCTCACCTCGTGGGCGGAGTCGTTCACCCACGCCCACACACGTTCGGCGGCCTGCTCGGTCTGCTCGACGCGGTAGAACTCCGCGTAACCGCGGTACAGGGCGCGCCACTGCGGGAAGTCCGCATCGCGCACTGCGCGGACGGTGATGGTGGTCGGCATGATGCGTACTTTCGTCGTCGGGAAGGGGCTTCGCCCAAGGATCATGCCCGGCCCGCCCGGCCCGCGGCATCGCCCGAATGTCGAAGCCCGCGCTTGCCCGGGGACGCGGCGGCCACTTCCGGGACCGTCCGACATGCCGGACACCGGTCGAAGGACTTGAGCCGCTCCCGGCCCCCGATGGAGCATGATCGGTTTGGGTACTCGTGCCCCTGTACGGAGGGATTTGCCACTCATGCCCCTGATCGCCTTCACCGAGATACGACCGGCGGCGGACTGCCCCTGCCCGGGGTGCCGTTCCGAGCGCCGCTCCACCGCTGCCCGGCACACGCCGCGCAGGCGGGTCCGGGCACTGGCCGTGGCCACCGTCGCCGGAGCGTGCGGCCTGGCCGTCACACCGGGAATGGCCGCAGCCGCCCATGCCGTCGAGACGGGGCGCACCCCTTTCCCCGACGGCACGCAGTCCACACCGCAGGGGCCGGCCGGCCCGCTGGTGCGGGACTCGCCGAAGCGCCTGAGCGCGCCCCGGGCCTCCGCCACCACCCGGGCGGACATCATGCGCCGGGCCCAGCAGTGGGTCGACGCGCAGGTCCCGTACAGCATGAACGCCTACCGCAACGGCTACCGGACGGACTGTTCCGGCTTCGTGTCGATGGCCTGGGGCCTCGGATCCAACCAGTGGACCGGCAGTCTGGACCAGTACGGGACGCGCATATCCAAGTCCGAGCTGCGGCCCGGCGACATGCTGCTGTTCCACAACCCGGCGGACCCGGGCGCGGGATCCCATGTGGTGCTCTTCGGCGGCTGGACCGATGCGTCCCTGACCCGCTACACCGCCTACGAGCAGACCCGCCCGCACACTCTGAAGCGCACCAACCCGTACGCGTACTGGAACAACTCCTCGCGCTACGTGGCCTACCGCTACACCGGCCTGCGCGAAGGCGGCGGCGCGGAGGACCCCGGCGCGTTCCCCGGGGCACGTGCCTTCGGCCCCGGGGCGAACAACGCCCACGTCACCCGGCTCGGCGAGATGCTCGTGGCGCGCGGCGGGGGCCGCTTCTACGCCTCGGGCCCGGGGCCCGTGTGGGGCTCCGCTGACCGGGCTGCCACGAAGGCCTTCCAGCAGGCGCAGGGGTGGCGCGGCGCCGAGGCCGACGGAATCCCGGGTGCGGCCACCTGGGCCCTGCTCACCGGCGGCAAGGGGCGGAACATCCCCTCGGGGGGCGAGGGATCCACGACCGACTCCACCTTCCCCGGCGCGCAGTACTTCCGCCCCGGTCAGGCCAACGACCACGTGACCCGGCTGGGCCGCCGCCTCACCGAGCGCGGCTACGGGCGGCACTACTCCCAAGGCCCCGGCCCGCGTTGGTCCGAGAGCGACCGGCGCAACGTGGAGGCCTTCCAGCGGGCGCAGGGCTGGCGCGGCGCGGAGGCGGACGGCTACCCGGGCCCGGAGACCTGGCGCCGCCTCTTCGCCACGACCGGCCGCTGACCTTCCCGTCCTCCCTCCCCGTCCCCTCTTCCCCCTCCCCCCACGGCACGGGGGAGGGGGGACCGGCCCGATACACGCAACCGCAACCGCACCCGCATCCGCATCCGCATCCGCATCCGCGCGACGCTCGCGAACCTCGGCGATTCGGCCAACCCCCTTTTGGGGCAGTGCCGTTGCGGGAGACGGGTCGGTGTAGCCCGCACGGTCCCCCACGCGCTCCATTCCGGGATTTCACGGCCGACCGAAAGACGTGTGTTCGAAAACCCGGGGCCGTCGTTGACCTCATGACAGCGTCCGAACGGCGATCCAGGGGACCCCGATGAACGCATCCGAAGTGCACGGCACACCGAGCGGCGCTGCGCCTCCTCCCGCGACTCCCCCTCCGCTTCCACCGCCGGCGGAGATCACGTACAGCGGGCAGTTCTCGGTCAATCCGCTCGCCGAGGTCTCCTTCCGGAAGATGTGCGCCACGCTCCCCTCCGTCCTGGCCCGGATCGGCCGCCTGTCGTGGCGGAGCGACCGGCGGGCCGTGCGGCTCCTGGTCGGGTGCCAGGTCGTCACGGGCGCATCCGCCGCGGTGCTCCTCGCCGCCACCGCCCGCGCGATGGGGCCCGTACTCGGCGCGGGAAGCGCGGCCGACCGCCTGCAAGGAGCCCTGCCCGCCCTGCTCGTGGTCGCGCTCGCCGCCGCGATGAACCGCGCCGCGGGGGCCGTGGCCACGTACGCCGAGCGGCGGATCACGCCTCTGCTGACCTCGGAGACCGACAGCACCCTGATCGAGGCGGTCTGCCGCGTCGAGGCCTCGGCCTACGCCGGGGACGGCTTCTCCGACCGGCAGGAGGCAGCCGAGATGGGGGTGGTCCGCACCCACGTGATGGTCGCCGACGCCCAGCGCTTCATGTCCTCGCTGATCCGCCTGGTCACCGCCGGCAGCGTCCTGTCCCTGCTGAACGTGATGATGCTGCCCCTGCTGCTCCTCGCCGTGCTGCCGACCGGTATCGGCGCCGTCCTGACCGCCCGCGTCGACTACGAGATCCACTACGCCAACATCAGCGACCGCAACGTGAGGGGGATGATGCGCTGGTGGGCCACGGCCTCCCAGTACGCTGACGAGGTCCGGGCCAACTCGATGACCGACTACCTCGTCTACTGGTACCGGGCGCTGTCCGACCGGTGTGACCGGCGGAACCTGGCCGCCGCGCCGCGTACGCTGCGGATCTCCCTGCTCTCCGCGCTGGCGGGCGGCGTCTTCCTCCTCGCGACCTGGGGCGCACTCGCCTGGCTGGCCGTGACCGGCCGGATCGAACCCGCCATCGCCGCCACGGCCGTCATCGCCGTCCAGACCGCGCTCGCCGCCCTGTCCCAGGTCATCGTCAACGGCGCCGCCGTCTTCCACACCAGCCTGTATCTCACCGACATGCAGTCCTTCCTCGACGAGGCCGCCGCCCGTGCTCCGCGGCGCGGACCGCGCGAGATCGCCGCCCCGGTCGAGCAGATCCGGCTCGACGAGGTCGTCTACCAGTACCCGGGCAAGGAAAAACCCGCGGTGAACGGCGTCTCCCTGACCCTGCAGCGCGGCCAGATCCTCGCGATCGTCGGCGCGAACGGCTCCGGGAAGTCGACCCTGACGCGGCTGATCACCGGGATCTACCTCTGCGACAAGGGCAAGGTCACCTGGAACGGAAGCGACCTCGCCGACACCGACCCGGGCACGGTCTGGCGCCTCACCGGCCTGGTGCCGCAGGACTTCGCCAAGTGGCCGCTGCGTGTGCGCGAGAACATCACCCTCGGCCAGCCCCGTACCCACGACGACGGACCCGTGTGGGAGGCCGTCGACGCGGTCGGCCTGCGCGAAGCCGTCGAGGACCTCCCCCACGGTCTGGACAGCCTCCAAGCCCGCGACATCTGGGGAGGCGTCGAGTTCTCCGGCGGGCAGTGGCAACGCGAAGCGTGCGCCCGGGCCCTGTACCGCAAGCCCGAGCTGCTGATCCTGGACGAGCCGACCTCTCAGATGGACCCGCGCGGTGAGCACCGGGTCTTCGAGCGGATCAAGGCCATCGCCGCCGACCGGATCACCATCATGGTCACCCACCGTCTGGAGAACACGAGGGTCGCGGACCACATCATCGTGCTGGAAGACGGCCGCATTTCCGAGCAGGGCCGCTATGACGATCTCGCCCACGGCGGCGGAACCTTCGCCGAACTCCTCGCGCTGTCCCAGGACCGCTGACCGCCTCGATCCCACCCCCACCCCCCACCCCCACCCCATCTCTCCCCGCCCTCGCGCACACCACTGCCCTCCGCCCGCGAAGGAGCTTCATGACGACGACCTCGACCGCCGCCGCCTACTGGGATCCCCTCTGGGCCCGAGGCCACCGGTACCGCCGGCTCGACGACCTCGAGACACGACTGCTGGACGAGCACCTCGGACCCGGCCGCGGAAGGCCGGCCCTCGACATCGGCTGCGGCGACGGCGCCCTGACCCGTCACCTCCATCATCAACTGGGTTACCGCGCCACCGGGATCGACTGCTCCCCCAGCGCCCTCGCCCTGGCCGCCGCCGGGGACTGCGCCGGCGATCCCGGACCGCTGCGGACGTGCACCGACATCGGGTCCGGCGACCTGACCGCCTTGCCGGAGCCCGCGTACGCGGTCATCACCTGCCGACTGGTCTACCGGTGGCTCGACGACAAGGGGGCCTTCGTGAACCGCGTCCGTCGCCTCCTGGTACCCGGCGGGGTCTTCTGGGTGGTCGCCGAGATCGCCGGCCGCCGGCAGGACGCCGATCCGCTCCATGGCCTCGGGATCAGCCCGGCCGATGCCGAGATCCTCACCGCGGGCTGGTCCGTCGTCCGCACCCATGACCTTGACGTGCTCCGCTGCTACGCGCTGCGCCCCTGATCCACCCCGCCCCGTTGGAGGACATGTTGATGGACTTCGAGAAGCAGACCGCCGAGATCTGGACCGCGTACGGGGCGCACCAGCTGGCCGTGTGCCCGGACCTGCCGGAGATCGAGCGGTGGGACTGGGGCATCGCTGACATCGGGCCCGGCATCGAGAGCCTCGGGAACGTGGAGGGGCTTCGTGTCCTCGACCTCGGCAGCGGACTGGGCCGCCATGCCGCACGCCTGGCCGCCCTGGGCGCCGACGTCACCGCCGTCGATGCCTCCTCCACCCAGCACGAGCGCGCCGTCACCCGTTACCCGGGCACGCCCGGGCTCCGCTTCGTCTGCGCCGACGCCGTCTCCCACCTGCGGGACGCGGCCCCCTACGAGCTGATCTACTCCGTCAACGGTCTGCCCTACCTGGACCCCCACCGGCTCCTCCCCGCGCTGGTCGGCGCCATCAGGCCTGGTGGGCGCCTCCTCTTCTCCGCGCTGCACACCAACTCCACCGGCGCCGGACCCTCGACGGCTCTCGCCCCACGCCCGGAGGACCTGAGACTCCCCGGCACCACCCGGACCCACCCCGTCCACATGTGGGTCCTCACCCCCCAACTCTGGGAGGACCTCCTGGTCGAGCACGGCCTCATCCTGCAGACTGTCACAGCGATCGACGCCCCCAAGCCGGACAACGCCGCCTCGTACCGGCTGTACCAGGCCCGGCGTCCGTAGAGCGATAGGGGCTGGAGAGACGACATGGCATCGGCTGGCTTCACCGAGCGGTTGCGCGCGCTGCTGTCCACCGCAGAGGCGGCGGCCGACCTGAGGCGCTACTTCGACGTCGAACGCGCAGGCGTCGCGCCTGCCTATACCGGTTCCCGATTCGAGCACCTGGACGGTGGGGGCGACCGGGCAGACATCGCCGACGTCGTCACTGCGGCAGATCTGGTGGCCGTTCAGATGCTTTCGGTTCAGGTGCCGCCCCGGGCAGCACTCGCCTTGCTGGAGGGCCGCCTCGCCAGGGAGCTTTCCCTCCTCCTCAGCCAGATACCTACCGATATCGACATGGCGAACGCCGAACCTGCCCTGTTGAGGCCCGGCTCTCCAGCCGACCGGGCCTGGCACCTCGTCCAAGGGGAGAAGGGCATGGGTCCGGTGAAGACCAGCAAGCTCCTGGCGCGCAAGCGTCCACGTCTTCTGCCGGTCTACGACCAGGTGGTGCGCTGTGCGGTCGGTCGACCGGAGTCCTTCTGGTTGTCGCTGCGCGGCGCTCTGGCCGCCGACGGCAACGCCCTGCATGAACAGCTGCTCGCGCTGCGCGACGGCGTCGGCGTGCCGGAGACGGTTTCGGCCCTGCGGATCTGCGACGTAGTGCTGTGGACGGGTCATGAGGCCGGCCACAAGAAGAAGGACTGCGTGGGCGGGTCAGCCTGACGGTGGGTCACGACCTCCGCGTGTCGACCGATGGCGGGCAGCTGACGCGTACGTGTGCCGGAGCCGGTCTTCAGCCGTGCGGGGTCCAGAAGGCCTTCGGCCGGCCTCTGCCGGGCGCTAGCTCCCGCCAGGCGCCCGGCAGGGCCACGACGACGACGGCCGAGGTCGGGAATCCCTCGCGGATGCGGTGCAGGAGCTCCTCCTCGTCCGACCCGCCGCTGCCGCCCTTCCCGCACAGGGCGACGGCCAGTTCGTGGATGCCGGGATTGTGACCCACCATCACCAGGCCGGTGACGGACTCGTCCGTCTCGGCCAGTACGGCCATCAGGTCGTCCGAGGAGGCGTTGTACAGGCGGTCCTCATAGACGACGGGGGGCGGTTCGCCCAGCCCGGGCACCATCAGCTGCCAGGTCTGGCGGGTCCTGCACGCCGACGAGCACAGCGCGAAGTCGAGCCGGCATCCGGACCCGGCCAGCCACTGCCCCGCCCTCGGAGCCTCGGCCCGGCCGCGGTCGGCCAGCGGGCGGTCGAAGTCGGGGGCTGCCGTGTCCTTGGGGACGGACTTGGCGTGCCGCACGAGCACGAGCAGGCGTTCACCGTTGATCGCGGTCATGATCTGTTCCTCCAGACGGCTCCGGCACCCGTGGGGCGCCCGGTTCCGTTCGGCCGGGAGTCATTCGGATGCCACCGTAGAGAACGGGCTGTCGGCCAGGTCGGCGAGCAGGTGGGCCGGGTCCCGGTAGGCGGCGGCCGCTCCCGCTTCCTCCAGGTCGGCGCGGGGGATGCCGCCGCACAGCAGCCCGATCCCGATCACCCCGGCGCGTACCGCGGCTTTCATGTCCCACACGGTGTCGCCGACGAAGACCGCGCGCTCGGGCGGCGCCCCCGCCAGGTCGAGGGCGTGGAGCAGGGGATCCGGGGCGGGCTTGCCCTGCTCCACGTCCTCGGAGGTCACGGTGTCGGTGAGGGCGTCGTCGGCGTCGACGGCCCGGCGCAGGGCGTCCAGTTCCCTGTCCTTCGCGGAGGTCACCAGCACGACGTTCCAGCCCGCCGCCGCAAGGGTCCGCAGGAGGTCGGCCGCCGAGTCCAGGGCGGGTAGCCGGTCGAAGTACGTGGCATACAGGGTGTCGTGGGCGGCGCTCAGCAGTTCGTCGTCGCCTCCGTCGCGATCGTCGTCGAGGAGGTGGGCGAGGAAGTCTTCGCCCGGAAGGCCGATGGCCCGGTGGATGTCGTGCATGGGCACCCGGTGCCCGTGCTGGCGCAGCGCCTCCCACCAGGAGACGACGTGGAGGTGGTTGGTGTCCGCGAGCGTGCCGTCGATGTCGAAGAGGGCGGCGCGGTTGCTCGTCATGGCGGCGGTCTCCTCACAAGGCGCGGAGGCGGGCATCGGTTCGGCCTGCGCCCACTCCACGAGCGGTTGCTCTCCGTGCTCAGGGGAAGTCTCCTTCCTGCCGCCGGGTCGAGTGCCTGCCGGCTACGCGGCGCCTGCCCGATCCGCTTCGCTTCATTCCGTCCTTCCGGGCTCGCGGAGCCCACGCGGGGCACGGACCGGCCGTCCTCACGGGTGAGTCCGCTGCCGGGGCTCCTCCCCCGGTCAAGGAGTGAGTGCTCCGAGGAGGCGCCGGGCTCTGGTGAGGGAGCGGGGACGCGGGGACGCCCGCCAGGGGTCGTGCTCGAGGACGGGGTCGATGGTGGTGAGGGTCCAGCGGCGGGCGATGATATCGGGGTCCTCGAGATCGGCCCAGGCCGGTGGCGCCGCGACCGGCGCGCCGGGGAGGGCACGGACGGCGTAGGACGCGACGGCGGTCTGGGCGTGGGCGTTGCGCTGGACGTCGAGGTTCTTCTGCATGAACGCGGGGCCGTCGGTACCGCGGACCACCGCACGAGCGAGCGGAGCGAAGCCGCCGGACCGGGAGCCGCGGGGCGGCATCTGGCCTGTTCAGTGGCCGAGGGCTCGCTTGAGTTCGGCCTTGTCCATCGTGGAGCGGCCCTCGATGTTCCGCTGCTTCGCCTCGTTGTACAGCTGCTCCTTCGTGGGGCCCTGCGAGCCGCTGTGGGACCGCTGGCCGCCCCGCTTCGCGCTGGGCATGTCGTGCGTGGAGGACCGGCTCGCGGTCTTCGACTCGCCGGAACGCGCGCGTTCCTTGTTGACGGTGCGGGCGGCGATCTCCTTCGCCCGCTCCGTGCTCTCGCCGCGCTGCTCGGCACTCTCCTTGATGTGCTCGTACTGCCGTTCCCGCTTGGGGCTGGAACCACGGGGCATGGCCCCTCCTCGTCTCGTGCCGGCTCGGTGGCGGATCCACCGGACCCGCCCGGCGCCTGCCCACACGGGCGCGGCTCACACCGTGGACACCGCGAGAGACGGCACGGACGGTACGCCGCACCGCATCGTGTGCCGGGCTCCTGAGCGGGGAAGACGCCGGAATGTACCGACGGACCGGCCGAGGAAGGAGCAGAGCCATGGAACACCCCCGATCGGAGGCGTCCCCGTGAAACGCACCGCCCCGGACGCCCACCGCCTGCTGGGCATCTACCTCAATGACCACCTCACCGGAGCAGGGGCCGCGATCGCCCTCCTCAAGCGGACGGCACGCGCGCACCGCGACACCGATGCCGGGCGGCGCCTGGCCACCCTCGCCGGGGAAGTCGCCGAGGACCGCGACAGCCTGCGCGAGATCATGATGGCTCTCGACGTTCCCGCGAACGACCTCCGCATGCTCCTGGGCATGGCCGTGGCACAGGCGGGGCGGCTGAAACCCAACGCCAGGCTGCTCTCACGCTCACCCCTGAGCGACGTCCTCGAACTGGAGGCGGTCAGGCTCGGTGTCGAGGGCAAGAAGGAACTCTGGCGGACCCTGCACACACTGGCCCGTTCGGACCCCCTGCTGGACGTGCAGGCCATCGGCCGGCTGCTGGCACGTGCCGAACGCCAGGCCGACACCCTGGAGGTGCTGCGGCTGGCAGCCGTGGGCCGCGCCCTCCGCAGTGCACCCCGGCACGCGGCTGCCCCCCGCCCCAGGGCCGGGAAGAGGCTGAAGGCGGGGTACGCATGATGAAGGTCGTCGTGACAGGAGCGACCGGCAACGCGGGCACCAGCGTGATCCACGCGCTGGCCGGCGATCCGAGCGTGTCCGAACTGACCGGTGCGGCCCGCCGCCGGCCCGCCCGCCGGGAGGACGGGGTGCACTGGGAGGCGGTGGACGTCGCCCCCGGGGGCAGCGACCTGGACCGGCTCTTCCGCGGCGCCGACGCCGTGGTGCACCTGGCGTGGAAGTTCCAGCCCACCCACGATCCCGTGGAGACCTGGCAGACGAACGTCCTCGGCTCGGTGCGCGTCTTCGAGGCCTGCGCCCGGAGCGGTGTGCACGCGCTGGTGCACGCCTCGTCGGTCGGTGCCTACTCCCCCGGTCCTGCAGACGGTCGTCCGGTGGACGAGTCCTGGCCCACGCACGGCTGGCCCGCGGCCGCGTACACCCGGGAGAAGGCGTACCTGGAGCGGTACCTGGACGGCTTCCAGCAGGCGAACCCGCGGATGCGGGTGGTGCGGATGCGACCGTGCTTCCTGTTCAAGCGGGCGTCCGCCTCCGAGCAGCGGCGGATCTTCGCCGGCCCTCTGCTGCCGTGGTGGCTGGTGCGGCCCGGGCTGGTGCCCGCCGTGCCCGCGATCCGCGGGCTGCGCTTCCAGGCACTGCACACCGACGATGCCGCCGAGGCCTACCGGGCCGCTGTCGTGCGACCGGTCCGCGGGCCGTTCAACCTGGTCGCCGATCCGGTCCTCGACAGCGGATCCATCGCCCGCATGCTGCACGCCCGTACGATCCCGCTGCCGGCCGCAACGGCCCGCGCCGCTCTCTCCACCGCATGGCGACTCCACCTCGTCCCCGCCGCGCCGGGGCTCCTGGACGCGGTGCTGCGGCTGCCCCTGCTCGACGCCGGGCGGGCGCGCGAGGAACTGGGCTGGACCCCCGCGCACACCTCCACCGAGGCGTTCGAGGAGTTCCTGGCCGGACTGCGCCACGGCGCCGGGCTCGACACGGCGCCACTGGCCGCCTCCGCCCGGCACTGACGGCCGGCGGCCGTCATCCCGGGCGGAGGGTGCGGGAGCAGGCGGATCAGCGGGTGGCGCCGAAGTCCTGCGTCCAGTACTGGCCGGGCTGCGCGAGGCCGATGCCGATCTCCTTGACGTTGCAGTCGAGGATGTTCCGCTTGTGCCCCGGGCTGTTCATCCAGCCCTCCATGACCTTGGCGGCGGTGGGGTAGCCGTACGCGACGTTCTCGGCGTACGTACGCCACTCGTACCCGGCGCGGGTGAGCCGCTGGCCCGGGTCGGATCCGTCGGAGCCGGTGTGGGACATGTTGGAGTGGGCGGCCATGTCCTCACTGTGGGCCTGCGCGGCCTTCGTGAGCTTCTCGTTCACGGTCAGTGCGGCGCACCCGACCGTGGAGCGCTCCTTGTTGACGAGCGCGAGGACCTCGGCCAGTTCACCGGAGGGCGCCGCGGAGCCCGAAGGCGCGGGGGTCCCGGCCGGCTCGGCGGGCGTTTCCTCCGGCTGCTGCGACCCGGTCTGTGCGGGAGGCGCAGTCTCGGCCACGGGCTCGGCGGGCGGCTGGACGACGGGCTGCTCGACGGTCTCGACGGAGGCGGCGTCCTGAACCGGGACCTCCGCGGGCTGCTGCGCGCCCAGGTCGCCGTACGGGTCGGCGTAGGGATCGCCGTAGGGGTCGCCATACGGGTCGCCGTGGGAGTCGGCGTACCGGGGAGGGCTGTCGTGCTCGGCCGCGACGGACCGCATGGGACCGGCCCCCTGGGGGTCGAGGCAGGCCATGGCCGTGGTGGGTACGGCCACGAGCGCCAGTGCCCCGACGGCGACGGCTATCTTCCCGTGGTGCGTCTTCTTACGGTGCTTCTTCATGCGGGACCTCACTCGGTGATCGCGAAGCTCCCGGCGCCGGACCGCGAAGGCGCCGGGGGAATCGCCATTCTTAGAAGCCCGCCGACCGCCTGGCAAGCCGCCGCCGCTCGGCCGCGCAGGGCGTTCGGGACGCGCCTTGAAAGGGCCGCAAGATCGTGCATCCGCCGGAAGCGGGCGCTTCGGCACGCGCCTGGGCCGCCGCCAGAACCCGTCCCCGTCAGCCCTGTTGGAGACGGGGAAACAGGAGCCTTGGATTCCGTTTCCGGCGGAGTGCGGCATGTCAACGCCAAACAGGTACATACGCTGACATGTCCAGAGCCGGTGGATCACCGAGGGAGCCGCCCGGACGACATGCCGACCGTGACGCATGTCACGCCCCGGAGAGGGAACCGGACGGCGTTTCCCGGCAGCGCGCCGCGCTCGCCGAGCGGGCGGCCTCGGGACTACGGGGTGGTGAGCTTCGGAAAGGAGAAGGTGTAGCCGCGCGCCGTGAGCCACGGCAGGTACTCCTTGAGCGCCGCGACCGTCTCGCTGCGGTCGCCGCCCCCGTCGTGGAAGAGGACCGTCGGCTGCGCCGGCAGGTTTCCCTCCACGGTGGCGACGATCGCCGGCAGACCCGGCCTGCTCCAGTCCTTGGGGTCCACGCTCCAGCCCAGCGGCCGCATCCCGCTCGCGGCGGCTATCGCACGGCTGTCGGGGGTGAAGGCGCCGCCCGGAGCGCGGTAGTAGCCGACGGCGACCCCCGGCACGGCCTGCTCGATCATGGCCTTGCCGTCGAGGATCTGCTGCCGCTGGTAGGCGACGGGCTTGTGGTCCATGGTCACGTCGTGATCGACCGAGTGGTCACAGAGACGGTGCCCGTCGGCGGCGACGGAGCGCACCAGGTCCGGGTACTGCCGCGCGCGGGTCCCGATCATGCAGAAGGTGGCCTTGACGTGGTTCTCCCGCAGCACCTGGAGGACCTGGGGAGTCCAACGCGGGTCCGGCCCGTCGTCGATGGTGATGGCGATGTCGCGCCCCTGGCCCTGCGCCAGCCGGGAGATCCCCAGCGGCACCTGCGCCGGGCCGTGGGCACTCGCGGCAGCGGATGACGGGCCCGGCGCCGACGGCGCGGCCGATCCGGCGGCGGGTCC
>NZ_JBEXPT010000103.1:0-23639 GCF_040612195.1 Streptomyces sp. NPDC006450
GGCCGTGGACGGGCTGGCCGAGGCCCTGCTGCCCGCCGCCGCGGCTCCGCTGGCCGGGCGACTGCCCACCGCGGCCCCGCACTGGCGGCCTCTGCTCGCCCTCGCCCTCTGCTGGTCGGTGGTGCGGACGGCCCGGGCGCTGCGGACGGGCATCCGGGCCGTGTGCGGGCAGAACGCGGGCAGCGGAAACCCCGTGCGCGACGCGGCCCGGGACGTCGCGGGCGCGGCCGCGCTCTGCCTCGCGGGCACCGCCGTCGCCGCCGTGGTGACGGCGGGCGGCCCGGGCTGCGCGGTCCCCGCACTGTGGGCGCTGTTCGCGGCCGTCCTGTGGCTCGCCCCGCACCCGGGCCCCGGCAGGCCCCGGCCCGCCGCCGTCGCGGGTCCGGCACTGGCGGCCGCGCTGGCCTGCCGGCTGCTCGCCCTCGCCGCGGGGCCGTATCTCGCCGCGACCGCCGAACTGCACGGCGACCTCTACCGCGGGGCCGGGCCGCTGATCGGACTTCTCGTCTGGGGCAGCCTGTGCGCGCGGGTGCTGCTCCGCGCGGCCTCCTGGGCCGCCACCACCGACCAACGCGAAGGAGGATGGAGTTGACGAACCTGTGGGTGGTCGTGCCCGCGTACAACGAGGCGGCGGCCATCGGGGCCACCCTGGCCGCGCTCGCCGCCCAGCACGACTCCGGATTCACGCTCGTGGTCGTGGACAACGCCTCCACCGACCGGACGGCGGCGGCTGTACGGGACTTCGCGGGCTCGGCGCCCTTTCCCGTCGAGTTGACCCGGGAGGAGCGCCCCGGCGCCGGGACCGCCGCCGACACGGGCTTCCGGTACGCCATCGCCGCCGGCGCCACCCACCTGCTGCGCACCGACGCCGACTGCCTGCCCGCCCCGGACTGGACGGCCGTCGCGAAGGCGGAGTTCGGTCGGGGCGCCGAGATGGTGTGCGGCCGCAGCGTGCCGCGCCGCGACGAGCGGCCCACCCTCCTCGAAGCCCGGCTGCTGCCGGCTCTGATCCGGCTCACCTCGCTGTACGGCCGCTACCGGCGGGCCCACCGCCACCCGCGCTACCGCACCCCGTACGTCCTGTGCCACGGCCACAACCTGGGCATCACCGCCGGCCTCTACCTGCGCTGCGGCGGCGCCCCGCGGGTGCCGTTGCACGAGCGGTCCGAGGACGTGGCCCTGCTGAACCGGGCCCGCGAGCACAGCGAGCGGATCGTCCGCGCGGAGCACCTGGTCGTGCAGAACAGTTTGCGCAGGCTGCGGAGTTGGGGACCCCGCCGCACCCTGCTCTGGTACTGGGACCGGCGCTACCGGCCCGCCGACACCGCGGAGGCACACGTCCGATGACCACCGACCCGACGACCGCCGCCCCGGCCCGTGCGAAGGCCCGCCGCCGGGACCGGCGCGTCTACCTGCGCGCCCACCCGCTCCTGTTCGCGCTGCTGGCCGCGACCCGGGGGCGGCCCGTGCGCCGGCTCGGCCGCGGCACCCTGCTCGTCCACGGCACGGCGGCCTACCGGGAGGCGCTGACCCGGCTGCCGCTGGACCGCACCGCGCCCGGCACCACGGGCGGCGCGGCCCGGGCCGCCCGGGTGGAGGGCGTGCTCTTCGACCAGGAGGGCGCCGGCCACCGGACGGCCCGGCGGGAGCTCGCCGAGCTGCTCGGCGCGGCCGGGACCCGGGAACTGCGCGCGGTATGGCATCCGTTGCTCCTGCGGCGGCTCGCGCCGCTGTCGCTCGGGGGCACGGTGGACCTGGTCCCGCTGGCCCGGGAACTGGCCGGCGCGGTGGTGTACGCACTGCTGCACCCCGGAGCCGACGCGGACCGCGTCCCCGCGCTCGCCCTCGCGGAGGCCGCCGCCGAGGCCGCGGCCGCCTCCGTGCGCAGCCACCTCCCCGGCCCGCCCCGCCCCGGCGCCGAGGCCGCGGCGATCCGCGCCGCCGAGCGGCTCCGCGCGCTCCTGGGTCCCGGAGCGGACGACCGGGCCGCGATGCTGGCGGTCGCGGCCGTCAACACCACCGTCGCGGCGCTGCCCCGGGCCGTGGCCTGGTGCGCCGACGCGGGGCTCTGGGACCAGGCGGCGGACCCGGCGCTGGGCCCCGCGCTGGCCGACGAGCTGCTGCGCGTGACGGCCGCCTCCCCGCTGCTGCCCCGGGTGGCCGCGGCCGACGGCTCGGTCGGGGGCTGCCCGGTCCGGGCCGGGGACCGGCTGCTCCTGGTGGCCCGGCACGCGGCCGGAGCCCACCTGCGGGACCCCGACGGGCGCCATCCCGCCGAGCCCGGTGCCGCCCGCCTGGTCTTCGGCGCCGGGCCGCACGCCTGTCCCGGAGCCCGCCTGGCGCGGGAGCAACTGGCCGGGGTGCTGGCGGCGCTGGCTCCGCACCGGCCGGTCGTGATCCGGGCCCGGGTGGACCGCCGGGCCGCTCTGCCCGGGTGGCGTTCGCTGGTCGTACGGGCGGCGGCATGACATCCCGTAGCGCGGCCGGGGTCCGGATCGCCGTCACGGGCGCGAGCGGCTTCTGCGGCGGGCACGTCGCCCGCGCCGCGGCGGCGGCCGGGGCGCGGGTGGTGTGCGTGGGCCGCAGGCCGGGCCCGCTCGGGGAACACCGCTTCTGGGACGCGGCACTCGGGGAGCCGGACCTCTCGGGCGTGGACCTCGTCGTGCACTGCGCGGCGGCGGTCGGCGATCCGGCGCCGGGCTCCCCCGCGGAGGCCGTCATGCACGCGGTCAACGTGACCGGCACCGAACGGCTGCTGCACGCGGCGGGCACGCGCCCGGTGGTGTGGGTGAGCAGCGCGAGCGTCTACGACCCCCGTCTCGACCGCACGCTCGTCCGCGAGGACCACCCGCGCACGGGGCACCTGAACGCCTACGGCCGTACGAAGGCCGCCGGCGAGGCCCTGGCGCTGGCCGCGGGCTCCGTGGTGCTGCGCCCGCGCGCCGTGTACGGCCCCGGCGACACCCAGCTCCTGCCCCGGCTGCTCTCCCGGGTCCGCGCCGGGACCCTGTTCCTGCCGGGCCCGGACGTCCCGCTGAGCCTGACGGCGGTGGAGAACCTGGCCGGTGCCTGCCTGGCGGCGCCCGCCTGGCCGCCGGGCGCGTACAACATCGCGGATGCCCGCCCCTACCGGCGCGACGCGGCCGTCCGCGAGGTCCTGCGGGCCCACCGGGTCCGCGCCCGCGTACGCCACGTCCCGCCGGCCCTGGCGCGGGCCGCGGCGGGGATCGCGGAATCCCTGTCCTCCGGCGAACCGGCCCTCAGCCGCTACGCGGTGGACCAAATGGCGCACCCCGTGGTCCTGGACCTGGCCCGGGCCCGTTCCCAGGGCTGGACCCCGTCCCGGACCCTGTCGGACCACCTCGGCGACCTGCGGGGGTGAAGCACGGAGGAGGGCGGGTCCGGGAGGGCGGTCCGGTCAGCCCTCGGAGGGCACCGTGCCCGGGGTGAGCCGCAGGGAGATGCTGTTGATGCAGTACCGCTGGTCCGTGGGGGTCGGGTAGCCCTCGCCCTCGAAGACGTGGCCCAGGTGGGAGCCGCACTTCGCGCACAGGACCTCGGTGCGGACCATGCCGTGGGCGACGTCCGCCTTCAGTTCGACCGCGTCGGAGTCCTTCGGGTCGTAGAAGGACGGCCAGCCGCAGTGCGACTCGAACTTCTCCGTGGAACGGAACAGCTCGGAGCCGCAGCCGCGACAGCTGTAGACGCCCTCGGTCTTGGTGTCCGTGTACTCACCGCGGAAGGCGGGCTCGGTCCCGGCGAGGCGCAGTACCTGGTACTCGGACGGGGTCAGCTCCGCCTGCCACTGCTCGTCCGTCTTCTCTACCTCGTACGACATGACTGATCTCCCGCTTTCCCGCTCTTCCCAGAGCCGTCAGTTCGACAGACGGGCCAGGATGGCCGGCCCCAGGTCCGTGACATCGCCCGCACCCATGGTGAGAACGAGATCGCCGGGCTTGGCCATTCCCGCGATGACGTCGGCGACGGCCGCCTTGTCGTGCTCGGGGGTGATGTCGGCGCCCGCCGCGCGTGCGGCGGCGATGATGATCTCGCTGGTCACCCCGGGGACCGGGTCCTCGCGGGCCGGGTAGATGTCGAGGACGACCGAGGCGTCGGCGAGGGCGAGGGCCTGGCCCATCTCCTTGCCGAGTTCCTGGGTGCGGGAGAACAGGTGCGGCTGGAAGACGACCAGGATGCGGGAGTCCCCGGCGGCGCCGCGGATGGCCTCCAGGTCGGCGGTCATCTCGGTGGGGTGGTGCGCGTAGGAGTCGATGACCTGGACCCCGGCGGCCTCGCCCTTGAGCTGGAGGCGGCGCTTGACCCCGGTGTACTTGCCGAGGGCGGAGGCCAGGTTGTGCGCCGGGATGCCGAGCGCGACGCCGGCGGCGAGGGCCGCGACGGCGTTGTGCGCGTAGTGGCGGCCGGGAACCGAGACCGTGAAGGTGAGCATCCGGCCGTCGATGACGACGGTGACCTCGCTGGTCAGCCCGCGCGGGGTGATCTTGGTGATCTGGACGTCGGCGGCGGCCTCCTCGCCGTACGTGACGACCGTCAGGCCGGGGTTGCCGCTGACCCGCCCGGCGATCTCGGCCGCGCCGGCCTGGCCGTGGGCGATGACCAGGGTGCCACCGGCCGGGATCTTGCCGACGAAGGTCTCGAAGGACTCGTAGATCTCGTCCATCGACGCGTAGTTCGCGTGGTGGTCGAGCTCGGCGTTGAGGATGATCGCGACCTGCGGGGTGTACTTGTGGAAGCTGCGGTCGCTCTCGTCGGCCTCGGCCACGAAGATGTCGCCCTCGCCGTGGTGGGCGTTGGAGCCGGGGGCGTCCAGGTCGCCGCCGATGGCGTACGAGGGGTCCAGGCCCAGCGCCGAGAGGGAGACGGCCAGCATCGAGGTCGTGGTGGTCTTGCCGTGGGTACCGGCGACGGCGATCGGCCGCAGGCCGTCCATCAGCCCGGCCAGGGCGTCGGAACGGTGCACGACGGGGATGCCGAGCTCGGCGGCGCGGGCCAGCTCCGGGTTGTCCTCGCGGATGGCGCTGGAGACGACCACGCAGGTGGCGTCGTCGGCGAGGTGACCGGCGGCGTGCCCGATGTGGACCGTGGCGCCGTGGGCGCGCAGCGCCTGGGCGGTCTCGGAGTCACGGGCGTCGCTGCCGGCCACCTTGGCGCCGCGCTGGGCCAGGATCTTCGCGATGCCGGACATGCCGGCGCCGCCGATGCCGATGAAGTGGGGCCGTTCCATGGCGGTCGGCAGGCCGGGCTTCATTCAGGTAGCTCCAGGATCGAGTGCGTGCGTACGGCAGCCGGATGCGCGGATGCGCGGGCCGGCCGCCTCCACCCTATTCCTTGTGGGCGAAGAGCTTGAGCACCGGAACGCCGACCTTGTGGCGCGCCCGCGAGGCCCAGTCCCGGTGGAAGAACTCCTCGACGTAGTGCGGGGCGGTCAGCACGATCACCTCGTCGGCGTTGGTCTCGTCGACGACCGCCTTCAGTTTGTCGAGCGGATGCTCGTCGACGATCTGCCCGACGGCCTTGGCCCCCTTGGCCCGCAGGGACGCCAGCGAATGCTCGATCGCCAGTTCGGCCGGGCCGCGGGCCGCCTCGCCCTCCGGTTCGTCGCCCTCGCGAATGGCTTCGGGAAGCTCACCGAGCGCTACGTCGTCGATGGCGCGCAGCAGCCGGTCCCGGTCGCCGCGGGGCTGCATGAGGACGATGAAGGAGACCGGCTCGTCTCCGTGGAGGGTCGTGACGAAGTCCACGTCGACGGGGGTCAGCGGCTGCTCGATCATCAATACGCTCGTGAACACGGACGCCCTCTCCTTCGTGGGCCGAGACCGGCCGGCCGGCCCCTGCGGAAACCATCCTGCCCCGCTGTGGCACGGGGCCTGTGTGGTTATACCTGCCCACTACTGTGCCCAGCGGAAGCTAAGCGGAACGACAAATTCCGCCCCTCTTCAGATCCGACGGTAACGCGTGAAGAGAAACCCGGCCTCTTCCAGCAGGCAGGCCGGTGCGAGCCGGTGCGGAACCGTGACGGAGGGGCCGCCGGAGATCCGCTGGGCGTCACCCGCCGTGAGCGTCGGGGAGATCGTCAAGCACAGCTCGTCCAGCACGTCCGCGGCCACGAACTGGCCCAGCAGCCGGGGTCCGCCCTCCGTGAGCTGGCGGCGCAGCCCCCGGTCCGCGAGTTCCCGTACGGCACGGAGCGGATCCACGCCCGCACCGTCGCCGGCCACCACCACCTGCGCCCCGGCCGCGGCGGCCTCGGTGACCCGGTCCGTGGGGGCGGCGGCGCCCGTGAGCACCAGGGTGGGGGCCAGCGGGGAGGTGAACAGCGGCAGCGCGAAGTCCAGGTCCAGGCTCGCGGAGACCACGGCGATGACGGGGGCGGGCCCCTGACCCGCCGCCGCGCGGCGGGCCGAGAAGGCCTCACGGGCCCGGGCGGGGCGGTAGCCCTCCTGGCGAACCGTTTCCGCTCCGACGACCACCACATCGGCCAGGGCCCGAAGGGTGCCGAAGATCCGCATGTCGGTTTCCCCGGAGATGGGCTGCGAACGCCCGTCGTGCTGGGCCGCGCCGTCCAGGGTGGAGACCATGTTGGCCCGCAGCCAGTGGCCGTCCGGGCCGAGCTCGGGGTACTCGTACGCCTCGGCGAGTTCGTCCAGCGACCACTCACGGTCGGTCTGGTCCGCGGATGTCTGATCGGTCACAGGGAACAGGCGTCGCATCGGTGCAGTGTGCCACGCCCCGTAGAGTTAAGAGCTGTGTCAACATCACTCTCGCCCTCAGCGTCAGCCTCCGGGCGGCCCCCGATAGCCGACGCGGGACCGCAGTCCCTGTGCGCCCGCGAGCCGCGGGTTCCCGCAGAGCGGCTCGTGGCCGAGATGGTGCCGCCCCCGCGCTTCGACGCGGTGCGCTTCGACACCTATGAGCCCGACCCGGCCCAGCCCAGCCAGTCCGAGGCCGTCACGGTCCTCGCGGACTTCGCCGCGGGCCTCGGCGGGGCGCACGCGAGCGGCTCCGGCAAGAAGCGCTGGTTCTCGAGGACCCCGAAGAGCACGGCCCCGGCCGGCCCCCGCGGGGTCTACCTCGACGGCGGCTACGGCGTGGGCAAGACCCACCTGCTCGCCTCCCTCTGGCACGCCACCCCGGCCGAGCCGGCCCTCAAGGCCTTCGGCACCTTCGTGGAGCTGACCAACCTCGTCGGCGCGCTCGGCTTCCAGCAGACCGTGCAGACCCTCGGCGGGCACCGCCTGCTGTGCATCGACGAGTTCGAGCTCGACGACCCGGGTGACACCGTCCTCGTCTCCTCCCTGCTCAGCCGCCTGGTCGAGCAGGGCGTGGCGCTGGCCGCCACCTCCAACACCCTGCCCGGCAAGCTCGGCGAGGGCCGCTTCGCCGCCACCGACTTCCTGCGGGAGATCCAGGGGCTCTCCGCGCACTTCCGTCCGCTGCGCATCGACGGCCAGGACTACCGCCACCGCGGCCTGCCCGAGGCCCCCGCGCCGTTCTCCGACGAGCAGGTCGCGAAGGCCGCGTACGCCACCGAGGGCGCGAGCCTCGACGATTTCCCCGGGCTGCTGGAGCACCTGGCACGGGTCCACCCCAGCCGGTACGGGGCCCTGACCGACGGCATAACGGCCGTCTGCCTCACCGACGTCGGAGCGGTCCCGGACCAGTCGACGGCGCTGCGGCTGGTGGTCCTCGCCGACCGGCTGTACGACCGGGAGGTCCCGGTCCTGGCGGCGGGCGTCCCCTTCGACAAGCTGTTCAGTGACGAGATGCTGAACGGCGGCTACCGCAAGAAGTACTTCCGGGCCATCTCGCGGCTCACCGCGCTGGCACGCGACGCGAAGCCCCTGGTGTCCCAGTAGGTTTGGAGTCGTCGGCCCGTTCCGCGGGCCGGCCGTTTCCACTTCTGCGAAGGGATCCACCATGGCTGCCACCCGCAATGCACACGCCGTCTGGGAAGGCGACCTGTTCGAAGGCAAGGGGGTCGTCACGCTCGACTCGTCCGGCCTCGGCAGCTACCCCGTCTCCTGGCCCGCCCGGACCGACGAGGCGGCGAACGGGCGGACCAGCCCGGAAGAGCTCATCGCCGCCGCGCATTCGAGCTGCTTCAACATGGCCTTCTCGAACGGTCTCGCGAAGGCGGGCAACCCGCCGGCCAAGCTGACCACCTCTGCCGCCGTCACCTTCGTGCCGGGCAAGGGCATCACCGGGATCCACCTCACCGTCGAGGGCGAGGTACCGGGCCTGGACAACGACGCGTTCGTCGCCGCGGCCGAGGACGCCAAGCAGAACTGCCCGGTCAGCCAGGCCCTGACGGGTACGACCATCACCCTCAGCGCGAAGCTGGCCTAGCTCCTGCGCCGCGCCCGGGCGGGCCGATCGGTCCCGCCCGGGCGGATCCGGCGCGCCCGGCCGAATCCGGCCCCGCGCTCATCCGGCCTCGCCGGCGTGTGAGGTGCGCGGTCCGGGGCGGAACGCCGGCGGGTCGGAACGGTGGAAGGGGGCTCCGCGCGGCGCGGCGGGGACGGCGCGGCGGCGTGGTACCACGGGCCCGTCGAAGACCGCCCCGCACCCGGAGTTGCCGATGAACCTCAGCCGACGCAGTCTGATGGCGGCCGCGGCCGTCTCCTTCGGCGGAGCCCTCGGTGCGCTGTTCACCGGCGCCGCCGCACCCGCCTCCACCCGGGGCTACGGCCCGCTCGTGACCGACCCGGCCGGGCTGCTCGATCTGCCCGCCGGATTCACCTACCGCGTCCTCTCGCGCGCCGGCGACCCGCTGCGTTCGGGCGAGGGCACCATCCCGGGCAACTTCGACGGCATGGCCGCCTTCGACGCCGGGCAGGGCCGCGTCCGGCTGGTGCGCAACCACGAGAACCGCACCACCGCCGCCCTGCGGGTCCCTCCCGTCGAGGGGCTCACCTACGACCCGTACGCGCTCGGCGGCTGCACCCTCCTCGACCTGGACCCGGCCGGCCGGGTCACCGGCGAGCGCGTGGCCCTGGCCGGCACCGCCGTCAACTGCGCGGGGGGCCGTACCCCTTGGAACACCTGGCTGTCCTGCGAGGAGACCGAGGACCGGGCGGGCAGCGCCGGCTACACCCGCGACCACGGCTACGTCTTCGAGGTCGACCCCGCCGACCCCCGGCGTTCCGGCGCCGTCCCGCTCACCGCGATGGGCCGCTTCGCGCACGAGGCCGTCGCCGTGGACCCGTACAGCGGTGTGGTCTACGAGACCGAGGACGCCTTCACCGAACCCTTCGGGCTCTTCTACCGGTTCCTGCCCGCCCGCCCCCTCGGCGGCCTCGGCTCCCTGCGCGCGGGCGGCCGGCTGGAGGCCCTGCGGGTCCCGGGACTGGCGAACCTGGCGGTGGTGGACGAGCCCGGGGCCCGGTTCCCGGTGGAGTGGGTCCCCGTCCCGGACCCGTCCGCGTCCGGGACCCCGATCCGGCTCCAGGACTTCGGCCCCGGTGGGATCACCCACGCGCAGAAGCTGGAGGGCTGCTACTGGGGCGACGGCGGCGTCCACTTCGTCTCCAGTTACTCCCGAACCCGCGAGGGCTCCCCCGCCGACCACCACGGCCAGGTGTGGTTCTACGACCCCCTGCGCGCGCGGCTCCGGCTGGACGTGGTGTTCGGCCCGGCCGCCGAAAGCCGGCTGCCCGGCGACTCCCCCGACAACATCTGCCTGGCCCCCGACGGCGGCCTGATGGTGTGCGAGGACGGTGGCGGCGCGCAGTACGTCTTCGGCGTGACCCCCGGCGGCGAGGTCTACCCGATGGCCCGCAACGCGGCCGACATCGGGAGTCCGGGGGCGCCGGAGTGGGGCGAGTTCGCCGGGGTCACCTTCTCCCCGGACGCCCGGACCATGTACGTGAACGCGTACACCCCCGGAACCACCTTCGCGGTGAGGGGTCCATGGCAGTGATGCCTCCTGCCTTACGGCCCGCCCGGCCTGGTCCTTCGCCACGTCGCGGTCCACCGCGTTGTGGTGGAGGATCGTATGGAGTCGACGGATCGAGGTAGGTAGCGGTGGCCAAGAAGAAGCCGGAGAAGGCCGCCAAGGCGGAGAGGGCGGAGAAGCCGGGGAAGGCGACGAAGCCGGGGAAGGCCTCCCAGGCCGAGAAGCCCGCCAAGGCGCCGAAGCCGGGCAAGGCGGCGAAGGCCCGGAAGGCAGAGAAGCCGGGCGCCCCCGAAGAGGCTGCGAAGCCGGCCGCGTCCGCCAAGGGCGAGAAGAAGGCCGAGCCCGACGCCGCCACCGCGACCGGCACCGGCGGGAAGCCGAAGTCCAAGCCCCTCTCCCTGCGCGAGCTGCTCCGCATCTCCGCCGAGAACTCCATGGGATCCAAGGGCGGCCCTCGCAAGGCCGGAGGCCACGGAAACGGACACGGGTACGACGCCCCCCTGGCCCCCCTGCTCCGCGTCCCCTCCGGCGAGCGCGTCGACCTCGGAGCCTTCCACTCCGGAGCGACCCCGGCCGGTCCCACCGACAAGGCGGCCGGCGTGGCGGCCACCGCCCAGATGAGTGAACGGCTCGCCTCCCTGCAGGAGCGGCTCTACGCCGCCAGCACCGCGGGCGACCGCCGCCGCGTCCTGCTCGTGCTCCAGGGCATGGACACCAGCGGCAAGGGCGGCACCGTCAAGCACGTGATCGGCCTGTTCAACCCCTCCGGCTGCCGGATCAAGGCCTTCAAGGCACCTACGTCCGAGGAGCAGAACCACCCCTTCCTCTGGCGCATCATGAAGGCGCTCCCCCAGCCCGGCGAGATCGGCATCTTCGACCGGTCGCACTACGAGGACGTCCTCATCGCCCGCGTCCGCGACCTGGTGCCGCGCAGTCAGCTGGGCCGCCGCTACGCGCAGATCAACCGGTTCGAGAAGTCCCTCGCCGACGACGGCGTCACCGTGGTGAAGGTCTTCCTCCACATCGGCTACGAGGAGCAGCGCAAGCGGCTCCTGGAGCGGCTCGACAACCCGGACAAGCACTGGAAGTTCAACGCGGGCGACATCGAGGAGCGCTCCCTGTGGCCCGCCTACCAGCAGGCGTACGAACTGGCCCTGGAGCGCTGCTCCACGGACGTCGCGCCCTGGTACGTCGTCCCCGCGGACCGCAAGTGGTACCGCAACTGGGCGGTCAGCAAACTGCTGCTGGAGCATCTGGAGGGCATCGCGCCGCAGTACCCGAAGGGTGACTTCGACGTGGAGGAGTGCCGCACCCGTCTACTTGCCACATAGTCATATATTTTGCGCATGTGACCATCTCAGTGCGCAGGACGGCTGCCGTCGCGGCCGTAGCAGCTCTCAGTGCCGCCCTCGCCGCGTGCGGGGGCGGCACCGGTACGCCGGAAGCCGGCGGCCAGGCCCGGATGGGAGCCTCCTCGGCCCCCTCCGCGCCGGCCTCCGCCTCCCCTTCCACCGCAGGGTCCGCCGCCCCGCCGGCGAGCCCCCGGAGCAGTCCGCCGGTGGCCCCGCAGCCCGGGGCACCGGGCAAGGCGCCGACCATGGCTCCCGGTCCGGGCGGTCTGACCCCCGTCTTCGACCGCGCGAAGCAGCACACCGACAAGACGGTGGCGCTGACCTTCGACGCCGACATGACCTCCGATCAGGGGCCGCGCGCGGCGGGCGGAGAGCGCTTCGACAACCCGCAGCTGATCTCCACGCTGCGCACCCTCAAGGTGCCCTCGACGGTGTTCATGACGGGCCGCTGGGCCGAGGAGTACCCGGACCAGGCGAAGTCCATCGGCACCGACCCGAACTTCGAGATCGCGAACCACTCGTACAGCCACCACGCCTTCACGTCCCCCTGCTACGGACTCCCGACCCTCGACGAGGCCGCCGCCCGCGCCGATGTGGACCGGGCCTTCGAGGCCTTCCACAAGGCGGGCGCGGTCAACACCGTCCCGTACTTCCGCTTCCCCGGCGGCTGCTACGACGACCAGGCGCTGCGGGCCATCTCCACGGCCAAGGTCACGGCCGTCCAGTGGGACGTGGTCAGCGGGGACGCCTTCGCGAAGGATCCCGACGCGGTGGCGGAACAGGTCCTGGCCGGGGTGAAGCCCGGCTCGGTCGTGGTCATGCACTGCACGCGCAGCGCCGCCCCGGTCACCGAGGAGGCCATCCGGAAGATCGTCCCGGAGCTGCGCAAGCGCGGCTACCGCTTCGTCAAGGTCTCCGACCTCATCGGAAAGTAGCCCGCGCCCCGCGGGCTCAGCCGGAGCAGGCCGTGCGCTGCGCGTCCTGCCACTCGCACACCGGGCACAGCACCACGCCCGGTGTCGCGACCCCGTACTCGGTGGGCTTGCCGCACTCCACGCAGTCGGCGTAGGGCGGCCCGGCCACGCGCCCGGCGGGGGCCGCGGGGGCGGGGCAGTACGAGGAGTCGGTCGCGTGCTGCTCCGTCTGGTCCATGGGTACGAGCCTACTCACCTCCGCCGCGCCGGTGTCCCATGGCACGGGGCCGGGGGCCGGGGGCCGGGCCCTCGGGCAGGAGGCCGACCGCGGCGGCTGGCAGACTGGGCCGGATGAGGACCGAGCACACGCAGCACGACACCCCGGTACCCGCCGTCGGGGCCGACAGCCCCTTCCGGCAGGAGCGGATCGCCCGCGACGACGCACCCCAGTACGTCCTCCCGCTGGTGGTGCGGATCGAGAAGGCGGAGCCGCCGGCCAGGACCGACGCCCTGGAGACGGCCGCCCGCGCGGTGCTCGCCCTGCTCACCGACGAGCGGTCGGCCGGCGAGGGCGAGTGGGCGGCGGCGGTCCGCGACTGGCAGGACGCGCGGATCCGCAAGGTGGTGCGCAGGGCGCGCGGGGCGGAGTGGCGCAAGGCCGGGACCCTGCCGGGCCTCACGGTGCACGGCGCGGACTCGGAGGTACGGGTCTTCCCGCCGGTCCCGCTCGACGGCTGGCCCAGGGAACTGGCCAAGCTCCAGGTGTCGGGGACCGACCTGGACGACCCGGAGCCGGTCGCTCCGGCCGAGGCCGGACTGCCGGTCCTGTGGCTCAACCCCGCTCTGGACATGTCGGCCGGCAAGGCCATGGCCCAGGCCGGACACGCGGCGCAGCTCGCGTGGTGGGAGCTGACCGGCCCGGAGCGGGCCGCATGGCGGGAGTCGGGCTTCCGGCTGGCGGTGCGGACGGCCGCGCGGGAGCGGTGGGCGGAGCTGTCCGGGAGCGGACTGCCCGTGGTGCGGGACGCGGGGTTCACCGAGATCGCGCCCGGCTCGTGCACGGTGGTCGCGGACCATCCGGCGCTGCGGGCGCGGCTGTAGCGGGACCCGCGGCCGGGCCCCGCCGCCGGGAACCTCAAATGTTGCTCTGAACGTCCCCCTGGGCGGGTTGGCCCGGCTCCGCCGGGGCCATGACATCGGCACACGGACCGATGAGAGGGGGCGAGGGGACATGAAGCCCATGGCACACCTGGGGGTGGGCATCGGCTGGCGGCCGGAGATCGCGGGGGCGGTGGAACGCCTCCCGGGCCTGGACTGGGTCGAGGTCGTGGCGGAGAACATCTGCCCCGGCCACCTGCCCGAGTCCCTGGAGCGGCTGCTCGAACGCGGGGTCCGCGTGGTGCCGCACGGAGTCTCGCTGGGCATCGGCGGCGCCGACCGGCCCGACCCGGCGAAACTGGCCGCGCTCGGGGAGCGGGCGGTCGCGCTGGGGGCGCCACTGGTCACCGAGCACATCGCCTTCGTGCGGACGTCCTCGGTGGCGCCGGGACCCATGCTCGAAGCCGGGCACCTGCTGCCCGTGGCCCGGACCCGGGACGCGCTGGACGTGCTCTGCGAGAACGTGCGGATCGCGCAGGACGCGCTGCCGGTGCCGCTCGCGCTGGAGAACATCGCGGCGCTGGTGTCGTGGCCCGGGGAGGAACTCACCGAGGGGCAGTTCCTGACGGAGCTCGTGGAGCGGACCGGGGTGCGGCTGCTGATCGACGTGGCCAACCTGCACACCAACCGGGTCAACCGGGGGGAGGACCCGGTCGCCGTACTGGACGGGATTCCGCTGGAGGCGCTGGCGTACGTGCACGTCGCCGGGGGCGTGGAGCGGGGTGGGGTGTGGCACGACACGCACGCGCATCCCGTTCCGGGCGTGGTGCTGGACATTCTCGCGGAGCTCCGCTCCCGGGTGGACCCGCCCGGGGTGCTGCTGGAGCGCGACGACGACTTTCCGCCGGAGGCGGAGCTGGCCGGTGAGCTGGCCGCGATCCGGGGCGTGCTGGGCGGCCCTGCGGGGGCAGTCCCCGACCCGCCCTTCCACCGTTCCCCGGGCGCTGCCCGGACCCGCGCCTCACACGCCGACGAGGCTGGGGTGGGGACCGCCCCGGCCTCCCGCGGGGTCGGGGGCGGGCTGGATGCCGTGCGGACGCGGGTCGGGATCGGGCAGGCCGCCTTGCTGTCGGCGCTGGTTGCCGGGACACCCGTGCCCGAGGGGTTCGACCGGCAGCGGGTCCGCGTCCAGGCGCGGGCGCTCGCGGCCAAGCGGGCCGGGGTCGTGTCCGGGCTGGCGCCCGAGCTGCCCGGGATCCTGGGCGGGGAGGACGCGTACCGGGAGGCCTTCCTCGGCTACGCCCGGCACCGGCCCATGACCGGCGGATACCGGCGCGACGCGCTGGACTTCGCCGAGCACCTGCTGGTCAGGGACCTGCCCGCCGACCCCGCCGCCCGGCGCCGGCTCACGCTCTGGTGGCGGGACCGGGCCGGGGCCCGGCCACCGCGCCGGGCCGTGCGCTGGGCCCGCGCCCTGGTGGGGAGGGCGGCGTGAACTTCTTCGACTTCCTCGCCGTGGCCGTCTGGATCGGCGTCATCGCCTCCAGCGTCCTCCTCGTGCGCGGCCTGCGGCGGTCGCGGCCGCCCGCCCTCGGCCCCGCCCCGCGCCTGCACGACCTGTCCGAAGCCGCCTTCATGGCCGGCGGGCCCGCCGCGGTGGTGGACGCCGCGCTCGTCTCGCTGCTCTGCGACGGCCGGATGCTGGTCGGCGGGCCCGGCATCGTCCAGGTACGGCCCGGCGTGCGGGGCGGCGACACCGCGCAGCGGGCCGTGCTCCAGGCCTGCCAGGGCGCCCCGTCCGGGTGGCTGTACCAGATCCGCTACGCAGCCATGCGCGACCCGTCCGTACAGGAGACCGGTGACGCACTGGCCGCCCGCGGGCTGATCGCCACCCCGGGCAGCCGGCACCGCTGGCTGCGCCACGGGGTGATCCAGGCCGTCGTGTGCGGGGTGCTGCTGCTCCTCTCGCTGCCGCTGTCCTTCGTCGCCTTCGTGATCCAGGAGGGGGTCGATTCCGTCCGCGTCCCGTTCATCGCCGAGGTGTTGCCCGTACTGCTGGGCGGCATCGTCGTGGGCACCGTCGGCGCCTCCCGTGCCCGGCAGCGGATCACCCCGGCGGGGGTCGCGGCGCTGCGTGACATCCGCGCGCACTACGGGGCCGACCAGAGCCCGTACGTCCAGACCTCGCTGTTCGGGCTGCGGGGCCTGCGGGACCCCTACCTGCGCGAGCAGTTGGTGCCGGCGGCCCGCGGGACCCGGCTGGCGGCGGCCCAGTCCCGTACCCGTTCCGGCGGTCCGGGGTCCTCCTGGGCGTCGGAGTCCGAGGTGGTGGGGGCGGTCGTCTGGTGCGCGGGTTCCGACGGCGGCGGCGGCTCCGGCGGGTCGAGCTGCGGATCGGGGTCGAGCTGCGGCTCCGGGTCGGGCTGCGGATCCTCCGGGAGCAGTTGCGGGGGCGGCGGGTCGAGCGGTTCCAGTTGTTCGAGCAGTTCCGGTGGTTCGAGCTGTTCGAGCAGTTCGTCCAGTTCCAGCTGTGGCAGCAGTTCCTGACCGTCCATCACGGACCCGTCACGAGCTGCTCACACCTCGGCAGAGGCCTGTACCGGCCGCTTCCACATCTTGTAGAACTCGAACATGTTCTGGGTCCTGTTCCTCCTCCTCGCCTGGGCAGGGCTGCTGATCGCGTGCACCCGCCTCCTGAAGGCCGCCGCCCAACTGGCGGAGCCCGAACCGGTCGCGGCCACGGGGCGCCACCACCACGACGAGCTGAACCTGTACGAGGCCGCCTACCTCGCCGGCGGCCCGGAGCGGGTGGCCGAGCTGACGCTGCTGTCGATGCAGCGTCAGCGGCGGCTGCTGCTCGCCCACACCGGCTGGGCGACGGTGGTCGACCCGGTGGGCCGCGATCCGCACGAGTGCTCGGTGCTCGGCGCGTTCGGGCCGGACGGGCAGGAGCCGGTGACCTCCGTACGGGCGGTCGCGGCGCGGGATCCGGCCGTACGGGCCCTCGCGGACCGGCTCGGAGAGGCCGGCCTCGCGCTGCGCGACGGGGCCCAGCGGGAGGTCCACGCGGGGATCCGGGCGGTCCGGAAGGCCACCGTGCTGGTCCTCGGCATGCTGGTGGCCGCGCTGTGCGTACCCGATCCGGGGACCACGACCACGATGATCCTGTGCTGGTTCGCGCTGCCGCTCATCCTCGCGCTCGGCTGCCTGGCCATAGCCCGCGTCGAGGGGCACGCGCAGTCCGGATGGGCCTCCCCCGCGGGCCGGCGGCTCCTCGCGGAACTGGGCCGGGAGCGGGGCGTGCGGGGCTCGCTCACCGCGGTGGCGCTGCGGGGGTTGCGCGCGGTCACCGAACCCGAGCTGAGGGCGGCGCTCACCTACGGCAAGCGGGGGCGGATTCCGCGGCAACGGGGGCATTGAGCGCGACACCGGCCGGCGGTCCTGTACAGGGGGCCGCCCACCGGATCTCATCGGAAGGTCCGTTGAGATGAGAGGCCCGCCATGCGCATGCCCCGGGTGCCCGCCACGGTCGCGCTGGCCGCCCTGGCGCTGGCCGCTTTCCTGCCGCCGGCCTCCGGCGCCGTGGCCGCTCCCCCGGGACCACCGCCGTCGGGACCCCCCGGCCTCGCCACCGCCCGGGCCTCCGCCGAGGCCGCCCGGGCCTCCGCCGAGGCCGCCCGGGCCTCCGCCGAGGCCGCCCGGGCCTCCGCCGAGGCCGCGGGGGCCGTGCTCGGGGCCGGGCGGGCCGCTTCCGCCGCCGCGCGCGCGGGACTTCCGGTGCCGGGCGGGGCTTCGCCGCCGGATCGTCAGGGTGCCCGCGACGGCCTGGAGTTCGGGCCGTGTCCCGTCTCCGAGGGACTCGGGCCGGACGTGCGGTGCGGCACGCTCCGCGTCCCGGTCGACTACGCCCGGCCCTACGGGGCGCAGACCGCGATCCTCGTCAGCCGGGTCGCCGCCTCCGGCGCGGGCGGGGCCCCGCGGCAGGGTGCCCTCGTGTACAACCCCGGCGGACCGGGCGGGAACGGGCTGTTCTTCCCGCTCGTCGCCGGCCTGCCCGAGTGGCGCCGCACCGGGGCCGTCTACGACCTCGTCGGCTACGCCCCGCGCGGGGTGGGCCGCGCGGGGCACCCGCTGTCCTGCCAGGACCCGGCGCAGTACGCCCAGGCTCCGGCCGAGGCCGCCGGCGCACGGCCGGACGCCGCCGCCAAGGAGGCCCGGATCACCGCCGCGCGGGCCTACGCCCGCGGGTGCGCGGAGCGGGCCGGGGCTGCCCTCGGCTCGTACACGACCCTGAACAACGTCCGCGACCTGCACGTGCTGCGCGCCGCGCTCGGCGAGAGCCGGCTGACCTTCATGGGGGCCTCGTACGGCACCTACCTCGGTGCGGTCTACGCCACCCTCTACCCCGGCCACGTCCGCCGGATGGTGTTCGACTCGGCCGTGGACCCCGACCCCCGCAAGGTCTGGTACCGCAACAACCTCGCCCAGGGCCCCGGCTTCGAGCGCCGCTGGGCCGACTTCCGCGCCTGGGCGGCCCGCCACCACGCCGCGTACGGCCTCGGCTCCACCGCCGAAGCGGTGCAGGCGAGTTACGACCGGGTGCGGGCGGCGCTCGCCCGCGAACCTGCGGGCGGAGTGGTCGGCACCGGGCAGCTGCACTCCGCGTACCTGCCGGCCGCGTACTACGACGAGGTCTGGCCGGACCGTGCGGCGGCCCTGGCGGCGTTCCTGCGCGGCGATCCGCGGCCGCTCGTCTCGCTCGCCGGGCCTGACCCCGCGGCGGCCGCCGAGGGCGAGAACGCGACGGCCGTCTACACCGCGACCCTGTGCAACGACGCCCCGTGGCCCGCCGACTGGGAGACCTGGGACCGGGACCACACCGAAGTGGCCCGCACGGCCCCCTTCGAGACCTGGGCCAATGCCTTCCTGAACCTGCCCTGCGCCTTCTGGCCGGTGCGCGAGCGGCAGCGGCCGGTGGACGTGGGGCTTCGGCCCGGTGCCCCGCTCCCCGGCACGCTGATCGTCGCGGCCGAGCGGGACGGCGCCACCCCGTACGGTGGCGCGCTGGAGCTCCAGCGGCGGCTCGGGCCGCGTGCGGGGCTGGTGACGGAGGTGGGGGCCGGCACCCACGGAGTGGTCGGAGGACGCAACGACTGCGTGGACGCCCACGTGGAGCGGTACTTGCTGACAGGTGACACCTCAGGGTGGCGTGTCACGTGTGCGCCGCATCCGGAGCCCGCACCGGTGTCGCTGGACGACCGGGCAGCGACCGCCCCGGGGCACCCCAGGGCACTGCTGCCGCCAGTCGTCTGAACTTCCGGGCGGGATCTCCGGCTGCGTCGATTCGGGGGCAGGGCCTCCCGATCACCGGCAGAACCGCGGTCAGCGGCCCTCCGGTCCTTCCCCCCAGGGGAGGTCTCAGGCGAGTCCGGCCACCAGATCGGCGACGGACTTGCGGCGCCCGGTGTAGAAGGGCACCTCTTCGCGGACGTGCATGCGGGCCTCGGAGGCGCGCAGGTGACGCATGAGGTCGACGATGCGGTAGAGCTCGTCGGCCTCGAAGGCCAGCAGCCACTCGTAGTCGCCGAGCGAGAAGGAGGCGACGGTGTTGGCGCGCACGTCGGGGTAGCCGCGGGCCATCATGCCGTGGTCCTTGAGCATGCGGCGGCGGTCCTCGTCGGGCAGCAGGTACCAGTCGTAGCTGCGCACGAAGGGGTAGACGCTGACGTAGTCGCGCGGCGTCTCGTCGGCCAGGAAGGCCGGGATGTGGGACTTGTTGAACTCGGCCGGGCGGTGCAGGGCCATGTTCGACCAGACCGGCTCCAGCGCGCGGCCCAGCTTGGTGCGGCGGAACAGGTTGTACGCGGTCTGCAGCTCGTCGGAGGTCTCCGCGTGCCACCAGATCATGATGTCCGCGTCGGCGCGCAGGCCGGAGACGTCATAGGTGCCGCGGACGGTGATGTCCTTGGCGGCCAGCTGGTCGAACAGCTCCTGGACCTCGTCGGCGAAGCCGGCGCGGTTCTCGGGGAGCACGTCCTTCAGCTTGAAGACGGACCACAGGGTGTAGCGGATGACCTCGTTGAGGTCCTTCGCCTTCTTCCCCGCGTTGGGAATCTTCTCTGGTGCAGTCATGTGTCTATTGTCCCGTGTGCCGATCAGTGGTCGGTGCCAGGGGTGCCCCAGCGGTCCCCGACGTGGCGATCACCACGTCGGCGGCCTTGCCCGCGCTCGCGATGCAGGCCGGGATGCCGACCCCGTCGTACACGGCTCCGCACACCGCGAGCCCCGGCAGGGCCGCGACGGCGGAGCGGATCCGGGCCACCCGGCCGAGGTGGCCCACGGGGTACTGGGGCAGGCCGCCGTCCCAGCGGGTGACGGTGGAGGCCACCGGGCGGACGGTGGGCGCGAGGCCCACGGCCGCACCGAGATCGGTGAGGGAGACCTCGACCAGATCTTCGTCGGAGCGCTTCAGATCGCCCTCGTCGCCGTGCCGGCCGACCGAGGTGCGCAACAGGAAGAGGTCGGGATCGTTCCCGGCCCAGGCCCACTTGTTGCTGGAGAAGGTCGAGGCCTTGATCGTCCGGCCGTCCACGGGCGGTACGAGGAACCCGCTCGCGCCTCCGTCGGCGATCCCGGCCGGCAGGTCGCGGCGGCGCAGGGCCATGGTGACCAGGGCCATGGAGGCGTACTCGACCCCGCGCAGCTCGGTGGCGGCGGCTGGAGCGATCCGGTCGAGCAGGCGGGCGGCGGGGCCCGCCTGGACGGCCAGGACCACGCCGGCGGCCTCGATGGCCTCGGCGCCGCCCGGGGCATCGGCGACCACGCGCCACCCGGTGGCGGTACGGGTCAGCTCGTGTGCGGGGGTGTCGAGGAGGATGCGGGCTCCGGCCGCCCGGCAGGCCTCGGCGACGGCGAGCGGGAGCCTGCCGATGCCGCCGTCGATGCCGGAGAAGACGGGACCGGTCTGCCCCGCGCGTGCCGCCCGGGCCTGCAGTTCCCGTACGCCCTCGCCGAGGGAGGCGTGGCTGCGGGCGGCCTCGAAGAGCTGGGGGACGGCGGCCCGCATCGAGATGCGGTAGGCGTTGCCGGCGTAGACCCCGCCGAGGAGGGGTTCCACGAGCCGGTCGACGACCTCGTGACCCAGGCGCGCGGCGACGTACTCGCCGAGGGCCACGTCCTCGCCGATCTCCTCGGGTGCCAGCGCGTCTTCGGCCCCGGCCCGGGCCAGGCCCTCGGCGGAGAGCACCCCGGAGGCGGCGAGCGGGGCCAGGTCGCCGGGTACGCCCATGACATGACCGCCCGGCAGGGGGCGCAGCACGCCGCGGGTCCACAGGCGGGCGGTGGCGGTGGCGGGCGGCTGCAGGGCCCCGCCGAGGCCCACGGCGCGCGCCAGTTCGAGTGCTTCGGGACGGCGGGCCAGTACGGATTCGGCGCCGAGGTCCACGCGCAGACCGGCCAGTTCGCCCGAGCGCAGCTTGCCGCCGAGGCGCGGGCCGGCTTCCAGGAGGGTGACGCGAAGGCCCTGGCCGAGCAGCCGGTGGGCCGCCGCGAGGCCCGCGATCCCGCCGCCGATGACGACGACGTGACCGGCGGGGGCCGGCCGGTCCGTACGCGTGTCCGCTTCGTGCATGGACACATCGTCTCAGACCGCTCATCGGCCGGTCACCGAGGCCGGACCGTGACCGCTTCGGCATCAGCTCGGGACCCTGGTGACGAAACCCGGGACGGGTCCCGGTACGTCGGAACGGCAGAACGTCAGCACATCGGCTCAGCACGACACGGTCGGCAGCATCCGGCGATTCCGACACCTACCAGGGGGACCCAACGATGCACACCCAGCACAGACGTCACGGGCGGTACGGGCGGCGTTCGGCGACGGCCTTGGCCGCGCTCTCGCTGACCGGGGCTCTCGTCCTCACCGGCTGCGCCGCCGCCGACGGCGCATCGGACAAGGCGGCGGTCTCGGCGGACTCGAAGGGGCGGGAGGCCGTCGGGCAGGGCGGGGCGGCCGCTCCGGCCCCGGCCGCGTCGGGCGCACCGGCCCCCGGCTCCGAGAACAACCAGCCGCAGGCTCCCGCCCCGCGCACCCAGATCATCCGCACGGCGACGCTCGGCGTGGAGACGGCGGACGTCCAGAAGGCGACGGCCGGGGCCCGGACGGCGGCGGAGAACGCGGGCGGGTACGTGGGCGGCGAGACCACCGCGCGCGAGCCCGACGGGACGATGACCTCGACGGTGACCCTGCGGGTGCCGGGCGAGCGCTTCGACGCGGTACTGGCCGCGATGGAGGGCAGCGGAAAGCTGCTCGACCGCAAGGTCGAGGCGCAGGACGTGACGCAGAAGGTCGCGGACGTCGACAGCCGGGTCAAGTCCCAGCAGGCGAGCGTGGCGCGGGTGCGCGAGATGATGGAGAAGGCCTCGGGGCTGGGCGAGGTGGTCACCCTGGAGTCCGAACTCAGCAAGCGCCAGGCCGATCTGGAGTCGCTGCTCGCCCAGCAGACGGCGCTGAGGGACCAGACCTCGCTCGGCACGATCACGCTGACGTTCTCGGAGCCGGGCAAGCCGGTGGCCAAGGATCCGGAGAAGCCGGATCCGGGCTTCCTCGACGCCCTGGCCGGCGGCTGGAAGGCGTTCGCCTCCGTGGTCCTCTACGTGCTGATGGGGCTCGCCGCGGCCTCGCCGTTCCTGCTCAGCGGCGCTTTCCTGCTGCTCGCCTTCCGGCAGTACCGCAAGTGGCGGCCGGCGAAGCAGAAGCGCGTGCTGCCCACCATGGGGCTTCCGGCCCAGGGCGGGCCGATGCGGCCCGCGCCCGCTGCCCCGGTCGGCGACCCCGCGGAACCCGCGGATCCGGCGACCCCTCCGGCGGACGTCCGGGACTGAACACCCGTACGCCCGTAGCGTGGTCCCCGCAGGCATCGGCGGTGGGGAAGGACGGTACGGGCGCATGGCGAACGGCACGGAGCGGCTGGTGGTGGTGGGCGGTGACGCGGCGGGCATGTCCGCCGCGTCCCAGGCCCGGCGGCTCAAGGGCCCGGCGGAGCTGGGGATCACCGCCTTCGAGCGCGGGCACTTCACCTCGTACTCCGCGTGCGGGATCCCGTACTGGATCGGCGGCCTGGTCGACGGCCCGGACGAGCTGATCGCCCGGACGCCCGAGGAGCACCGTGCGCGGGACATCGACCTGCGGACGCGGACGGAGGTCGTGGAGCTGGACCTCGCGGGACAGCGGGTGCGTGCCCGGGACCTGGACTCCGGTTCCGAGTACTGGACGGGGTACGACAAGCTCGTCCTCGCCACCGGAGCCCGCCCGGTCCGCCCCCGGCTGCCCGGCATCGGCGCGCACGGGGTGCACGGCGTGCAGACGCTGGACGACGGTCAGCGGCTGATGGCGGACCTGGAGCGGACGGCAGGCCGCCGGGCGGTGGTCGTGGGCGCCGGCTACATCGGCGTGGAGATGGCCGAAGCCCTGCTCGGGCGGGGCTTCGAGGTCACCGTGCTGCACCGGGGGGAGCAGCCGATGTCCACGCTGGACCCGGACATGGGCGGCCTCGTCCACACCGCGATGAACGCCATGGGCATCCGTACGGTCGCCGGCGCCGAGGTGACGGAGATCCTCACCGACCAGGAGGGCCGGGCCCGCGCGGTGGCCACGGCCGCGGGCGAGGAGTACCCGGCGGACGTCGTCGTCCTCGGCATCGGCGTCGAACCGCGCACCGCCCTGGCCCGCGCGGCGGGCCTCCCGCTGGGCGAGTCGGGCGGTCTGCTGACCGACCTCTCCATGCGGGTGCGCGGCCACGAGAACATCTGGTCGGGCGGCGACTGCGTGGAGGTCCTGGACCTGGTGGCGGGCCGCATGCGGCACATCCCGCTGGGCACGCACGCCAACAAGCACGGCCAGGTCATCGGCTCGGGCGTCGGCGGCGGCTACGCGACCTTCCCCGGCGTGGTCGGCACGGCCGTGAGCAAGGTCTGCGACCTGGAGATCGCCCGTACGGGCCTGCGCGAGCGGGACGCCCTGTCCGCCGGCCTCCGCTTCGTCACGGCGACGATCAGCTCGACGAACACGGCGGGCTACTACCCGCAGGCGGCGGAGATGACGGTGAAAATGCTCGCGGAACGCCGCACGGGCCGCCTCCTGGGCGTCCAGATCGTCGGCGGCGCGGGCTCCGCGAAGCGGGTGGACATCGCCGCGGTGGCCCTGACGGCCGGCATGACGGTGGACCAGATCGTCTCCCTGGACCTGGGCTACGCCCCGCCGTTCTCCCCCGTGTGGGACCCGGTCCTGGTCGCCGCCCGCAAGGCGGTCTCCGCGGTGCGGGCGGCGGGCCTGTAGAAAGAACGCCGGCGGGGCTGGACGGG